>JBOICD010000042.1:0-13164 GCA_050739855.1 Pseudomonas sp. | reverse complement strand
CTCCTGGGCCTCGATCAGCGACAAGGGGTACAGATGCCGTGCGCCGACCTGGCGCAACAGGCCCAGACGGTAGCCGAACACCCCCTGCAACTCGCTCAGGAAGCTGCGTTCGTCCAGCTCGGCCAGGCGTTTGGCGTCCATCCCGGCGCGAGTCCAGACCAGCGCGCAGCGGTTTTCCGGCAAGGGCAGCAAGGCCATCGGGCCTTCGTCGGTGAAGCGCTCGAACGCCTGACCACAGTGCGCTTCGCTCGGGGTGATGTTGGCAATCAACGCGCTCTGGTTGTACGGGCGCTGGCTGACATGGATGCCCAGTTGCTCGCGCAGGCCGGAGCGGCCGCCGTCGGCGAGTACCGCCAGGTCGCACTCAACCTGGGTATCGTCGTTGAGCGACAGGCGATAACCGTCTTCCAGCGCCTGCATGGCGGTCACTTCAGCCGGGCAACGCCAGCTCACCACCTCGGCATCCAGACCTTTCCACAGGCACTGCCCCAGCCAGGCGTTCTCCACTACATAGCCCAGAGCGGGTACCCCTTCCTCCAGCGCATCCAGACGCGTGGCGCCAAAGCGGCCACGGTCGGAAACCTGGATCTGGCGGATCGGCTCGGCCCGGCGGCTGATCTGCTGCCACAGGCCCAGGCGTTCATAGATCTGGCGGGTGCCGAAGGACAACGCCGAGGAGCGTGCGTCGTAGCTCGGCTGGTAGCTGTCGCCCGGTGCGAAGGGTTCGATCAGCAGGATCTTCCAGCCACGCGCCTTGGCGCCCGCTTGCAAGGCAAACGCCAGGCTGGCGCCGACCAGGCCACCGCCAATGATTGCCAGGTTCACCCGGTTCATGCCGCGGCACTGCGCGCAGCAGCCATCAAGGCTTCGATTTCAGCGACCGTCTTCGGCACGCCTGAGGTCAGGATTTCACAGCCCTGCTTAGTTACCACTACGTCATCCTCGATACGTACACCAATGCCGCGCCACTTTTTCGCGACACTCTGGTTGTCGGCACCGATATAGATGCCAGGTTCCACCGTCAGGGCCATGCCGGGTTCAAGTACGCGCCACTGGCCACCGACCTTGTACTCGCCGACATCGTGCACATCCATGCCCAGCCAGTGTCCGGCGCGGTGCATGTAGAAGGCCCGGTAGGCTTCGCTTTCGATCAGCTCCTGAACCTTGCCCTTGAGCAGCCCCAGCGCCACCAGCCCTTCAGTGATCACCTGGACCGTCGCCTCATGGGCATGGTTCCAGTGCTTGCCCGGCGCGATGGCGGCAAACGCCGCCTCCTGGGCCTTGAGTACCAACTCGTAGATCGCCTTCTGCTCCGGCGAGAACTGCCCGCTGACCGGAAAGGTACGGGTGATGTCGCTGGCGTAGCAGTCGATCTCGCACCCGGCGTCGATCAATACCAGATCACCGTCCTTGAGCAGCGCGTCGTTCTCCTGGTAGTGCAGGATGCAGCTGTTGCGTCCGGCCGCGACGATCGAGCCGTAAGCCGGCATCTTCGCCCCGCCTTTGCGGAACTCGTAATCCAGCTCGGCTTCCAGGCTGTACTCGCGCAAGCCCGCACGACAAGCCTGCATGGCCCGGACGTGGGCCCGCGCGGAAATGGCTGCGGCCTCGCGCATCACTTTCACTTCTGCCGCCGATTTATACAGGCGCAGGTCATGCAGCAGATGATCCAGGGCAACGAACTCGTTCGGCGGCTGAGCGCCAAGACGCGCCTTGGAACGGATGACGTTGATCCATTCCATCAGGTGACGGTCGAATTCCGGGTTGCTGCCCATGGCCGAATAGACCCGGTCACGGCCTTCGATCAGGCCGGGCAGGATGTCGTCGATATCGGTGATGGGAAAGGCGTCATCGGCGCCAAAATCGCGGATCGCGCCTTCCTGACCGGCGCGCAAGCCGTCCCACAGCTCGCGCTCGGGGTTGCGTTCACGGCAGAACAGCACGTATTCGCCGTGTTCACGGCCCGGGATCAGGGCGATGACCGCTTCAGGCTCGGGGAAGCCGCTGAGGTACTGAAAGTCGCTGTCCTGACGGTACACATGCTCGACGTCGCGGTTGCGGATGGCAACTGCGGCGGCGGGCAGGATGGCAATACTGTTGGGTTCCATCTGCGCCATCAGCGCCTTGCGTCGACGGGCGTATTCCGACTTGGGGATATGGCTCATGGGCAGTGGAGTCCCTCAGCAATCAGTGCAGCGAAGGTTTGGCGGCAGGCTCGACCGGCTTGGCCAGCTCCGTGTACAGCAGCAGCGGTGCGACGCGCAGGTATTCCATCACTTCCATGTAGTCGCTTTCGCCGTCTTCGGATTCTTCCAGGGCGTCCTGGACCTGGGAGATCGCGTCCAGGTCCTGCAAGACTTCCTTGGCTTCGACGCTCAGGGTCAAGCCACCCGAGTTCAAGCCAAAGCCATAGAGGAAGCCCTTGCACCACTCACCCAGGGCAGCAGCCCGGTCAGCCAGCGTGGCGTCATCGCCCGGCAGCAGCAAGACAACAGTGATATCGTCGCCGGTGAGTTCGCCTTTGACCATCTCCTGCAGGCCGATCAAAGCGTTACGAACGTTGTCTGCCGGATCGTTTTCCAGCAGGTGGGCGGCGTCGGCCAGCCAGGCCTCGGCATCGAAGCCGGCACCGGCGCAGCTGCGGCCGAGCAACAGCCCGTGCAGCTCGGCAGGGGAAACAGGATGCCCGTTGCTGCTGAGCAAGGTGGCGAAAGCGGTGTACGGCGAATTGGTATTGGGCATGGGCAACTAGGCGCCAGACGGCGCAATGACTAGAATGAAGACCTTGTATCCTAGCACCGGCAGGCGCGCCAAGACCATCGACGTGGCCAACTCGGGGCAGGCCGGGGCATAAACCGGGCAACCACCCCCAGAGCGAATCGAGTGGCAACCAATGCAAGAGAACGATCTGCAAGCGCTGATGGGCCGATTCGAACTGCTGATTGAGCGAGTCGAGCAACTAAAACGGCAAAACGCACTCCTATTAGCTCAGGAAAAGTCCTGGCGCGAGGAGCGCGCCCACCTCATCGAAAAAAACGAAATCGCCCGGCGTAAGGTCGAATCGATGATTTTGCGACTCAAGGCCCTGGAGCAAGACTCATGAGTTCAAGCAATAGCGTCACCGTTCAGATCCTCGACAAAGAATATTCGATCATCTGTCCGCCCGAAGAGCGCAGCAACCTGGTCAGCGCCGCACGCTACCTGGATGGCAAGATGCGCGAAATCCGCAGCAGCGGCAAAGTCATCGGTGCCGACCGGATCGCCGTGATGGCGGCGCTGAACATCACCCACGACCTGCTGCACAACCAGGAACGCCCTGAAGCGCCAGCAGGCGGCGCCACCCGTGAACAGGTGCGCGACCTGCTCGAACGGGTCGATCAGGCACTGGCCGACGATCACGATTCAAATAAGGGCTGAGTATCGGTATACTGGCGCCACTCCCTGGAGTGCTTGCCAGTCGGTCATGTCCCTGAGCCGATACGCACAACCACGGGGGTTGCACGTGGGGCCGGTGTGCATGTCCGCTTGACGGAAAGCCTTAACGCCTCCTGCAATCTCCACCTTGAACTTTCGGGTTCAAGGGCTACACCGACAGCGGTTCGTCGGGGAGCCTGAATTACCTTTGCTCGCATTATTGCGCGGGCAAATCGAGCTGCCGCCCTGCGCCAGGCAGCCCTCTCTGGGAACGCCCGTGCCATGACCGACACCGCGCAGCTCACCCGCCCCCAACTGCGCCGCCTGTTACGCGATGCCCGCCGCGCCTTGAGCCCGGCCGAGCAACGTCAGGCCGCGCTTGGACTGTACCGGCAACTGGCCCAGCATCCGCTGTTCCGCCGCGCCCGCCACATCGCCCTGTACCTGCCCAATGATTGCGAGATCGATCCGCGTCTGCTAATGCGCGAAGCCCAGCGGCGCGGCAAGCGCACCTATCTTCCGGTGCTGCACGCCTGGCCGAGAGGCAAAATGGTCTTTCAGCGTATCGAGCACGGCGAAAAGCTGCGCCCCAACCGTTTTCGCATTCCCGAACCGCACATCAGCCTGGCACGGCAACGGCCGATCTGGGCGCTGGACCTGATCCTGCTGCCACTGGTGGGGTTTGATGAAGTCGGTGGCCGGCTGGGCATGGGCGGTGGCTTCTATGATCGAAGCCTGGCCTATCAGGCACGGCGCAAGGCGTGGAAAAAGCCCTTGCTGCTGGGCTTGGCCCATGAATGTCAAAAAGTCGAGCGACTGGCCCAGGCCAGTTGGGACGTACCATTGCAAGGAACGGTCTCGGACCGTGGCTGGTACCTGGCGCCCATTTGAAAAGGCGCCAGCATGGCGATCAACGCTGTTGCGGATTGACCGGCATTTCGTACGGAGTGTCGAGCTTGCGCTCCCACAGGCTTTGCGCATAACCGGTAGTGACCACACCCAAACCGAACAGAAACACCAGAACCCAGAGCAAGTCCGGTTTGCGATTCATTGATTGCCCCCCTCAGGCAAACTGATCACGTTGTCAGCAACGTTTTTTAATGGTTGCAGCAGCGTCAAGCTTAAAAGTGGCGCATTCTCCGACAACCTGAGACGACACGCAAACCTTGACGCCAACCGACTGTCGGTTTCATGCAACAGGTTATTTCAAATATTCACCAGGAGCAGCCCCATGGCCTATTGGCTGATGAAATCCGAGCCCGACGAACTTTCGATCAAGGATCTGGCTCGCTTGCAGGAAGCGCGCTGGGACGGCGTTCGCAACTATCAGGCGCGCAATTTCCTGCGCAGCATGGCGCTGGGCGATCAGTTTTTCTTCTACCACTCCAGCTGCCCTGAGCCGGGCATCGCCGGTATCGCCCGGATCAGCGCCGCCGCCTACCCCGACCCGACCGCCCTGGATCCGCAAAGCCATTACTTCGACACCAAGGCCAATGCAGAGAAGAACCCCTGGAGCGCTGTCGACGTTGCCCACGTAGAAACCTTCAGCAAGGTGCTGGGCCTGGGCTACCTCAAACAGCAAACCGCGCTTGCCGAATTACCACTGGTACAGAAAGGCAGCCGCCTGTCGGTCATGCCGGTCACCCCTGAACAATGGGCCGCGGTACTCGCCCTGCGTTAAACCGGGTAGGATGCTATCAATTTGACTAACATCAACGCACCAGGATCGGTGCCGCGTCACACTCTGACGTGAATGCAGCAGGATGCAGACTGATGAGCCAACATACCCCGAAATTTTTCGCCGGCGCCTTGATCGCCCTGCTTCTGGCCGCAGGCGGCCTGGGTTACTGGAAATCCCTGCACGATCGCCTGCCTGATGGCCTGAGCATGGGTAACGGCCGGCTCGAAGCCACTGAAGTGCAGATCGCCAGCAAAATTCCAGGGCGTCTGGCCGAAGTGCTGGTCGACGAAGGCGACAAGGTTCGCCAGGGCCAGCTGCTCGCGCGCATCGACACCCGCACCCTCGAAGCCCAACGCAACCAGGCTGAAGCCGAAGTGCTGCGGGCCGAGGAAAACTACGCGGCCGCCCAGGCCAACGTGCAACTGCGCCAGAGCGAACTGCTGCTGGCCAGCCAGGAACTCAAGCGGGTGCGGGAAATCTTCCAGCGCAAATACGCCAGTCAGCAGCTGCTTGACCAACAGCAGGCACGCTACGACACCGCCAACTCCGCCGTGGTCGCCGCGCGCGCGCAACTGGCCGCGATCAAGGCCGCGATCGGCGCCGCCCAGGCCCAGGTCGCGCAACTCACCAGCGAGATCGACGACAGCAGCCTGCGCGCGCCCATCGACGGCGTCATCCAGTTGCGCCTGGCCGAACCTGGCGAAGTGCTCGGCGCCGGTGGCCGGGTATTGATGCTGATCGACCCTGACGACCAGTACATGAACCTCTACCTGCCGGCTTCGACTACCGGTCGCCTGACCGTCGGCGATCAGGCCCGGGTGGTGCTCGACGCCCTGCCGGAAAAGGCCCTGCCGGCGAAAATTGCATTTGTAGCCGCCAAGGCCCAGTTCACCCCGAAGCAGGTGGAAACCCGCGACGAACGCCAGAAGCTGGTGTTCCGGGTCAAGCTGCGCCTGACCGAGCCCAGTGCCGTGCCGCAGGCCAAACCCGGCATGCCCGGTGCCGGCTATGTGCGCACCGCTGAAGTGGACTGGTCGGCCAACCTGCAATGAACGCACTGGCGCTGCAGGCCGAGGGCATCAGCCACCGCTACGGCAAGCTGGGCGCCCTGCAGGACATCACCTTCAACCTGCCAGCCGGCACCCGCTGCGGCCTGATCGGCCCGGACGGTGCCGGCAAGTCCAGCCTGCTCGGGCTGATTGCCGGGGTGAAAAAGCTGCAAAGCGGTGAGCTGTCGGTACTCGGCGGTTCGATCCGCAAGCGCCGTCACCGCAACAGCCTGTACCCGCGCATCGCTTTCATGCCGCAGGGCCTGGGCAACAACCTCTACCCCGAACTGTCGATCAGCGAAAACATTCGCTTCTTCGCCACCCTGTTCGGCCTCAGTGCCGCCGAGTGCGAGCAGCGTATGCACAACCTGCTGCTGGCCACCGACCTCGCCCGCTTTGCCGGACGGCCGGCGGGCAAGCTGTCCGGCGGCATGAAGCAAAAGCTCGGTTTATGCTGCGCGTTGATCCACGAACCGGACCTGTTGATCCTCGACGAGCCGACCACCGGCGTCGATCCGCTGTCACGCAGGCGTTTCTGGGAGCTGGTCGAACAGGTGCGCCAGGAGCGGCCGCAATTGACCCTGCTGGTGGCCACCGCCTACATGGAAGAGGCCGAGCAGTTCGAGCATTGCCTGATGCTCGATCGCGGCAGATTGATTGCCTCGGGGCTCAGCCACGAGCTGGCCAGTGTCACCGCCAGCGGCAAGCTGGATGATGCCTTCACCCACTTTCAAGGTGACAGCGCACACGACGCGCAGCCGCTGCAGATTCCACCGCGCCCTGACGGGGACACGACGATTGCCATCGAAGCCCATGAGCTGACCCTGCGCTTCGGTGATTTCACTGCGGTGAACAAGGTCAGCTTCGCCATTGGTCGTGGGGAGATTTTCGGTTTTCTCGGCTCCAACGGCTGCGGCAAGACCACCACCATGAAGGTGCTCACCGGCCTGATGCCGGCCAGTGAAGGCAGCGCCATGCTGTTGGGCCGTCCGGTGGACGCCAAGGACCTGGCCACGCGCAAGCGGGTCGGTTTCATGTCCCAGAGCTTCTCGCTGTATGGCGAGCTCAGTGTGCGGCAGAATCTCGACCTGCACGCGCGGCTTTTCGACCTGCCCAAAGCCGAGAGCGCGCCGCGCATCGCCGAGCTGATCGAGCGCTTCGACCTCGGCGCTATCGCCGACCAGCAATCCGGCGCCCTGCCCTTGGGCCTGCGCCAGCGCCTGTCGTTGGCGGTTGCGGTGCTGCATCGCCCCGAGGTACTGATCCTCGACGAGCCTACTTCAGGGGTCGATCCGGCCGCCCGCGACGACTTTTGGCGCTTGCTGATCGAACTGTCGCGGGATCAGGGCGTGACCATCTTCCTGTCCACCCACTTCATGAACGAAGCGCTGCGCTGCGACCGTATTTCCCTGATGCACGCCGGCAAGGTGCTGGCCTGCGACACCCCGGCTGAGCTGCAACAACAGTTCGCCGGCGCGACCCTGGAAGACGCTTTCGTCACTTGCCTGGAACAAGCCCAGGAACCGAGCGAAACGCCTGTAGCCACAGCCCAGCTGGATGCGCCCGCTTCGGCAACACCAATGGTCATGTCGCAAGGCTTCAGCATTCGCCGCCTGTTTGCGGTGGCCACGCGCGAAGGCAAAGAACTGCTGCGCGACAAAGTACGCCTGGCATTCGCCCTGCTCGGCGCTTTGTTCATGATGGTGATTTTCGGCTACGGCATCTCGCTGGACGTGGAGAACCTGGCCTTCGCCGTCTATGACCAGGACCAGAGCCCGCAAAGCCGGGCCTACCTGGAAGCCTTCCGCGGCTCGCGCTACTTCGCCGAGCAAGCACCGATTCGCGACTCGGCACAGTTGCACCAACGCCTACAGCGCTCGGAAATCAAACTGGCCCTGGAGATTCCACCCGGCTTCGGTCGTGACCTGCACGCCGGGCGCCAGCCGGTGGTGGCCGCCTGGCTCGACGGTGGCATGCCGTTTCGCGCCGAGACCAGCCGCAACTATGTCGAAGCGGTGCATCAGGCCAACCTCGAACAACTGGCGGCCCTGAGCAGCAAGGCGCAACCCGGACAATCCCCGGTGCGCCTGGAGACCCGCTTTCGCTACAACCAGGACGTGGTCAGCGTGAATGCCATCGGCCCTGGGGTGATGGCGCTGATCCTGGCCTTCATTCCGGCCATGCTCACGGCGCTGGGGATTGTCCGCGAGAAAGAGCTGGGTTCGATCACCAACTTCTATGCCACGCCGCTGACCCGCCTGGAATTCCTCCTCGGCAAACAGGCGCCGTACCTGGCAATCAGTCTGATCAACCTGGCGCTGCTGGTGGCAATGAACCGCTGGCTGTTCAATGTGCCCTTCAAAGGCAGCGCCCTGGCCCTGGCCTGTGGCGGTCTGCTGTACCTGCTGGCAACCACCAGCCTGGGCCTGCTGATCTCGGCCTTCACCCGCACCCAGATCGCCGCGATCCTCGGCACCATGATCATCACCAGCCTGCCGACCATCCAGTTCTCCGGGCTGATCGTGCCGCGCTCCTCGCTCGATGGCTCGGCTGCGCTGATGGGCCAACTGTTCCCGGCCGGCTACTTTCTCGATATCGCCGTCGGCACTTTCACCAAGGCCCTGAGCCTGCGTGAGCTGTGGCCACAGTGCCTGGCGTTGCTGGGCTTCTTCCTCGGTTTCACCGGCCTGAGCCTGGCCATGCTGAAGAAGCAGGAGGTCTGATGCATCGCTTGGCACACACCCTGCGCCTGGGCCTCAAAGAGCTGACCAGCCTGCGCCACGACAGCGTACTGCTGCTGTTCCTGCTGTATGCCTTCAGCGTGGCGATCTACATGCCGGCGGCCGGATCGATCATCGGCGTGCACAACGCCAGCGTGGCGGTGATCGACGAAGACCACAGCCTGCTTTCGCGCAAGCTGGCCGAGGCCCTGCAACCACCCGAATTCCAGAGCGCCGTGCCGCTGGCCTACGACCAGCTCGACCAGGCCATGGACAGTGGCCTGTACACCTTCGTCATCAATGTACCGGTCAACTTCCAGACGGACCTGCTCGCCGGACGCTCGCCAGAGCTGCAGGTCAATGTCGATGCCACGGCCATGAGCCAGGCGTTCATGGGCGCCGGCTACATCGGGCGGATCTTCGAACGCGAGCTGCTGGACTACGCCAACCAGGGTTCAGCGGCAATCAGCAGCCCGGCACTGATCAGCCCAAGGGCGCTGTTCAACCCGAACCTGGAAGGTGGCTGGTTTCTGGCCGTGATCCAGATCGTCAACAACATCACCATCCTGGCCATTGTCCTCACTGGCACCGCACTGTTGCGCGAACGCGAACATGGCACCCTCGATCACCTGCTGGTGCTGCCGCTGACGGCGCTGGAAATCATGCTGGCGAAGATCGGCAGCAATGCCCTGGTGGTGGTGCTGTGCACCTGGGTGTCGCTGGAAGTGGTGGTCAAAGGCGCACTTGGCGTGCCGCTGGCAGGGTCGCTGGGCTTGTTCCTGGCGGTGACCGCGCTGTATCTGTTTGCCAGTACCGCGCTGGGGATCTTCCTCGCCACCCTGGCCCGCTCGACCCCGCAATTCGGCTTGCTGGCGATTCCGGTGATCATCCCCATGCTCTTGCTGTCCGGCGGCAGTACGCCGCTGGACAGCATGCCGCAGTGGCTGCAGTGGGTCATGCAGCTTTCGCCCTCGACCCACTTCGTCAGCCTCAGCGCCGCAATCCTGTTCCGTGACGCCGGGCTGGCGGTGGTCTGGCCCGACCTGCTGGCCCTGGCCGCCATCGGCCTGGCGTTTTTCGCCGTTGCCCTGGGACGCTTTCGCCGTAGCCTTACGTCCTGAGGGCCGGGCAAGTTACTGCACGATCAGGTTGTTGAACAGCAGGTCATCAACCAGCGGCTTGCCTTCTTCATTCTCCAGCACCTGCTGGACCTGCTTCAGGGCTTCCTGACGCAGCTTTTCCTTGGCCTCGACATTGCTCATGCTTTCCAGGTTCTGCTGGGTGAACAGCGCCACCAGCTGATTACGGATCAATGGCTCATGATGTTTCACCGCCGTCGCGGCAGCATCGCTGTTGACCCGCAGGGCGACGTCGGCTTTGTACACACGCAGCTTCGGACCGCCATCCAGGGCGTAGTTGCCCACGAACGGTGGGCTCAGGGAGATGTAGGAGACCTTCGGTTCCCCTTCCTTGGCTTCTTCGGCCATGGCCGCCGTAGGCAGCATCAGCGCCATTACCATCAAGATCCACGCTTTCACGAATTCGCTCCTCAAACAGTTGGCGCCAGCATACCAGTAGGAGCGGGCTTGCCCCGCGATGCAATGTTACTGACACACTGCAATCGCGGGGCAAGCCCGCTCCCACCGACAGCCGAATAGCGGCTTATGTCGGCCTATCAGGACGGGGCATGCTCGTTGACCCTCAACGTGCCCCGCCTACACTTATCGGCCACTACGCGCAAAGGAATAGTCCCGATGAAAGCAGTGTTATGCAAAACCCTGGGCCCGGCTCAGGGTCTGGTCCTGGAAGAGGTCGCAAGCCCCGTACCGAAGAAGAACGAAATCCTCCTGGATGTGCATGCGGCCGGGGTCAACTTTCCCGACACCCTGATCATCGAGGGCAAGTATCAGTTCCAGCCGCCCCTGCCCTTCTCTCCCGGTGGCGAGGCGGCGGGGGTCATCAGCGCGGTGGGCGAAAAGGTCACTGACCTCAAGGTCGGCGACCGGGTCATGGCCCTGACCGGCTGGGGCAGCTTTGCCGAGCAGGTGGCAGTGCCGGGCTATAACGTGCTGCCGATCCCTGAGCAAATGGACTTCACCCACGCCGCCGCCTTTGGCATGACCTACGGCACCTCGATGCATGCCCTGCAGCAACGCGGTCAGCTCAAGGCCGGCGAAACCCTGCTGGTGCTCGGTGCCTCGGGTGGTGTCGGGCTGGCCGCGGTGGAAATCGGCAAGGCCATGGGCGCCCGGGTCATCGCCGCGGCCAGCAGCGCCGAGAAGCTCGCCGTGGCCAAGGCCGCCGGTGCCGATGAATTGATCAACTACAGCGAACACAGCCTCAAGGACGAGATCAAACGCCTGACCGCTGGCAACGGTGTCGATGTGATCTACGACCCGGTCGGCGGCGACCTGTTCGACCTGGCAGTGCGCGGCCTTGCCTGGAATGGCCGCCTGCTGGTGGTGGGCTTTGCCAGCGGGCGCATCCCGCAGCTACCGGTAAACCTGGCACTGCTCAAGGGGGCGGCAGTGCTTGGCGTGTTCTGGGGCGCTTTCGCTCAGCGCCAGCCAGCTGACAACGCGGCGAACTTCAAGCAGCTGTTTGCCTGGTTCGCTGAGGGCAAACTCAAACCACTGGTGTCGCAAACCTTCCCGCTGGCCGAGGCTGGAGCTGCCATCGACCTGCTCGGTCAGCGTAAAGCGGTGGGTAAACTGGTGGTGACCATGCGCTGATCCATAGCGGGCCGGTGGGAGCGGGCTTGCCCCGCGATTGCGCACTGCCAGTCACATCACATCGCGGGTCAAGCCCGCTCCCACAGAGTGCAGTGCTGCCCGGAACCGGGCCTCCAGGTTACGATCCGGCATGGCATGAGTGCGCAAGGCGTTGAGGGTCTGCTCGACGTAGTCACGGGTACTGCCATAACGCCCCTTGGCGTTGGCGAAAATCTGACTGAGCAGGTCGTCAGGCAGGTTACCGGCGTAGCACGGCAAGTGCCGCTCCAGCACAAAGCCCAAGGCCTGAACCTTGCTGCCATCGTCCAGGCGGCAGGTCAGCCAATGCGGCCGGTAAGCCGGGTAAGGCATCTCGCGCTGCCACAGGGCCAGCAGGGAGTCTTCCAGGCATTCGTCTGGCAGGCGGTAGGCAAAGCCGCTGCAGGAGCCGCCACGGTCAAGGCCGAAGACCAGACCCGGGCACTCCGGAGTCCCCCGGTGCTCGTGCGACCACAGGTAAAGCCCGCGATGGTAACCATGCACCCTGGCGCGCCGACGCTCGGCGGCGTTGCATTCCGGGCGCCAGATCAGCGAACCGTAGGCAAACAGCCAGACCGGACCACCCTGATGGCGGGACATGGTGTGCTGAACCGAAAGTTGAAGTTGCTCGCGAGACAGTTGTTGTCCGAAATCGAGCAACGGAGGATAAGCCACAGGCAAAGATGCAGTTTCAATCGCCGACATAGCTGCCGCCAGAATTCCCCGTGAACTACTGAAGTGAGTCACTGTAAACGAATACGTTATCCGCGTACTTACCGTACGGCAGATTGTGTATTGAACACAAGCCTCACCTCGCCCCGGAAGCGCCCTGCAGCAAGGCTTTGAGCAAACAGCCGGGTGTTATTCCAAGTGTAGCGAACGTTATTTACGCTGCCGGCAATAATAATTGCCTTATGCCCGCTACAAACAACGGTGGTTATTAAACCGGCACGCTATTGCAGCGTGCCTTATTCCGTCATTCAACCGCGAGGGGCATAAGCGAATACATCAGCACGCATCTGATGAGCATCCATACCCGCTTCGACGAGCGCATCGAGGGTGGCATAGACCATATTCGGCGAGCCGCTGGCGTAGACATGGATACCGGCCAGATCCCTCATGTCTTCACAAATGGCCTCGTGCAGCAGGCCGCAACGCCCTTCCCAGCCACACAGGTCGCTCACCACTTTGTGCAGGAACAGGTTCGGCAACTGCTCCCATTCGGCCCAATGCTCGATCTGGTAGAAGTCCTCTGGCAGGCGCACACCCCAGTACAGGTGAACCGGATGTTTGAAGCCCTGGGCCCGGCAATGCTCGATCAGGCTGTGCATTTGCGCCATGCCGGTGCCTGCGGCAATCAGCACCAACGGGCCATCGGGCAACTCAGCCAGGTGAGCATCGCCAAATGGCATCTCAAGTCGCGACATACCGTTGCGCTGCAATTGTGCGATCAACGCTACTGCGCTGTTCTCGCGGGCCAGCACATGCAGCTCAAGGTCGCGTCCGCTGTGGGGTGCCGATGCCAGGGAGAAGGCGGCCTTGTCGCCCGC
>JBOICD010000041.1:0-13250 GCA_050739855.1 Pseudomonas sp. | reverse complement strand
CGCCTGGATGCGCCGATGCCCGACTGCGCCGGCGTCGGTGCGGTGGCCGATGGTTTTGTCGTCACCTCCGGCCAGGGTCGTTGCCGTCTCTATGATTGCCGCAACAGCGAATTGATCGGCCAGCCGCTGCAACTGCCCTCCGGGCTTTGGGACAACCACCTGCACCTGGCCTGACGGCCTCACCTGATAAATAGCCGGGAACACAGGGTTCCCTGGCCCGGTCAAACGAGTAATATTCGGCTACAGCGCACGTGGGCAGGATCGCCCGCAGTCGTGCCAAACGAACAATAATTCGTCTCCAAGGAACTGGACTATGCTGCGCCGCCGCATGCTCATCATGTTAGGTGTTGTTCTGCTGCTCGTGCTGATTCTGGGGGGCTACAAGGCGTTCTCCATTTATCAGCAGGCCCAGATGTTCTCGGCCCCCAAACCACCGATCAGCGTGGCGGCGGCCGAGTCCAGCGAGCGCGCCTGGCAAAATCGCCTGCCCGCAGTCGGCAGCCTCACGGCCTTGCAGGGCGTTGACCTGCGGCTGGAAACCGACGGTACGGTGAAAACCCTGCAGTTCGAGTCCGGGCAGAAGGTCAGCAAGGGCCAACCCCTCTTGCAACTGGACAGCGATGTCGAGACCGCATTGCTCGGCACCGCCCTGGCCGACCTGGGCCTGGCCCAGGTGGACTTCAATCGCGGCAGCCAGCTGGTCGGTAGCCAGGCGATTTCCCGTGGCGAGTTCGACCGTCTGAGCGCGCAGTACAAACGCAACAAGGCGGTGGTCGATCAGCTCAAGGCCGCCCTGGCCAAAAAGAGCATCAGCGCGCCCTTCAGCGGCACCATCGGCATCCGCCAGGTGGACGTCGGCGACTACCTGGCCAGCGGCACGGTGATCGCCACCCTGCAGGACCTGAGCAGCCTGTATGTCGACTTCTTTGTCGCCGAACAGGCAGTCCCCAAGCTGAGCATCGGCCAGCAGGTGCTGGTCAGTGTCGCCGCGTATCCGCAACAGACCTTCCCCGGCACCATCAGCGCCATCAACCCCAAAGTTGAAGACAGCACCCGCAACGTACAAGTACGCGCCACCCTGGCCAATCCTGAGGGCAAGTTGTTGCCGGGGATGTTCAGCAGTTTGCAGATCCTGCTGCCAAGCCCGCAACCTCAGGTGGTGGTGCCGGAGAGCGCGGTGACCTACACCCTTTACGGCAACTCGGTGTACGTCGCCGTGCCGAAAAAGGCCGAAGACGGCCAGGTGCTGAAAAACGCCGAGGGCCAGCCAGAGCTGATCGCCGAGCGCCGTTTTGTCGACACCGGCGAGCGTCGCGATGGCCTGGTGGTGATCAGCAAAGGGCTCAAGGCCGGCGAACAGGTGGTGACCGCTGGCCAGTTGAAACTGACCCAGGGTGCGGCCATCACCATCACCCCGGACAAGACCCTGCAAGCCCCAGAGAACAATCACCAGTCGCGCGCCAACTGATCGAGGATGCGTCATGGCTTTTACCGATCCGTTCATCCGCCGTCCGGTGCTGGCCACTGTGGTCAGCCTGTTGATTGTGCTGCTGGGCTTTCAGGCCTGGAGCAAACTGCCGATCCGTCAGTATCCACAGATGGAAAACGCCCTGATCACGGTGACCACCGCCTACCCCGGGGCCAACGCCGAAACCATCCAGGGCTACATCACCCAACCCATGCAGCAGAGCCTGGCCAGTGCCGAAGGCATCGACTACATGACCTCGGTGAGCCGGCAGAATTTTTCCGTGATCTCGATCTATGCGCGGATCGGTGCCGACAGCGACCGGCTGTTCACCGAGCTGCTGGCCAAGGCCAACGAGGTCAAGAACAAGCTGCCCCAGGACGCCGAAGACCCGGTGCTGAGCAAGGAAGCCGCCGACGCTTCGGCGCTGATGTACATCAGCTTCTACAGCAGTGAGTTGAGCAACCCGCAGATCACCGACTACCTGTCGCGGGTGATCCAGCCCAAACTGGCCACCCTGCCCGGCATGGCCGAAGCGGAGATCCTCGGCAACCAGCTGTTTGCCATGCGCCTGTGGATCGACCCGGTGAAACTCGCCGGCTACGGTCTGAGCGCCAATGAGGTGACCGACGCGGTACGCCGCTACAACTTCCTCTCGGCGGCCGGCGAGGTCAAAGGCGAGTACATCGTCACCAGCATCAATGCCACCACCGAACTGAAAAGCGCCGAGGCTTTCGCCAACATCCCGCTCAAGACCAGCGGCGACAGCCGGGTGCTGCTCGGCGACGTGGCACGGGTCGAGATGGGCGCGGAAAACTACGACACGGTCAGTTCATTCGATGGCACCCCCTCGGTGTACATCGGTATCAAGGCCACTCCCGGCGCCAACCCGCTGGATGTGATCAAGGAGGTGCGCAAGCTGATGCCCGAGCTGGAAAGCCAGCTGCCGCCCAACCTCAAGGCCTCGATCGCCTACGACGCCACCTTGTTTATCCAGGCGTCGATCGATGAGGTGGTAAAGACCCTGGTCGAGGCGGTACTGATCGTCATCGTCGTGGTCTTCCTGTTCCTCGGTGCCTTGCGTTCGGTACTGATCCTGGTGATCACCATTCCGTTGTCGATGATCGGCGTACTGTTCTTCATGCAACTGATGGGCTACTCGCTCAACCTGCTGACCTTGCTGGCGATGGTCCTGGCCATCGGTCTGGTGGTAGACGATGCCATCGTTGTGGTGGAAAACATCCACCGCCATATCGAAGAAGGCAAAACGCCGTTCGACGCGGCGCTGGAAGGCGCCAGGGAGATTGCCATGCCGGTGGTGTCGATGACCATCACCCTGGCCGCGGTGTATGCCCCTATCGGCTTTCTCGAGGGCCTGACCGGGGCGCTGTTCAAGGAGTTCGCCCTGACCCTGGCCGGGGCAGTGATCATTTCCGGCATCGTCGCCCTGACCCTGTCACCGATGATGTGCGCCCTGCTTTTGCGCCATGACGCCAACCCCAGCGGCCTGGCCCACCGCCTCGACATGCTGTTCGAAGGCCTCAAGGTGCGCTACCAGAAGCTCTTGCATGGCACCCTCAATACCCGGCCGGTGGTGCTGGTGTTCGCGGTGATCGTGCTGTGCCTGATCCCGGTGTTCCTGATGTTCACCAAGAGCGAACTGGCCCCGGATGAGGACCAGGGCGTGATTTTCATGATGGCCACGGCGCCACAGCCGACCAACCTTGACTACCTGAGCGCCTACACCGACGAGTTCGTTGACATCTTCAAGGCGTTTCCCGAGTACTACTCCTCGTTCCAGATCAACGGCTTCAACGGTGTGCAATCGGGTATCGGCGGCTTCCTGCTCAAGCCCTGGAGCGAGCGCGAGCGCACCCAGATGGAGCTGCTGCCGCTGGTGCAAAGCGAGCTCGAAGGTATCGCCGGCCTGCAGATCTTCGGCTTCAACCTGCCCTCCTTGCCGGGCACCGGTGAGGGCCTGCCCTTCCAGTTCGTGATCAACACCGCCAACGATTACGCGTCCCTGCTGGAAGTGGCCGAACGGGTCAAGGAGCGCGCCCTGGCCTCAGGCAAGTTTGCCTTCCTCGACATCGACCTGGCCTTTGACAAACCGGAGGTGGTGGTCGATATCGATCGGGCCAAGGCTGCGCAGATGGGTGTATCCATGGATGCCCTGGGCGGCACCCTGGCGACACTGCTCGGCGAAGCGGAAATCAACCGCTTCACTATCGAAGGCCGCAGTTACAAAGTCATTGCCCAGGTCGAACGCCCCTACCGCGACAACCCCGACTGGCTGAGCAATTACTACGTGAAAAACCAGCAAGGGCAGATGCTACCGCTGGCGACCCTGATCACCATCAGCGACCGCGCCAGGCCGCGTCAGCTCAATCAGTTCCAGCAACTGAACGCCGCCATCATCCAGGGGGTGCCGATGGTCAGCATGGGCGAGGCGCTGGAGACCGTGCGCAACATTGCCCGCGAGGAAGCGCCACAAGGCTACGCCTTCGACTATGCCGGTGTCGCGCGGCAGTTCGTCCAGGAAGGCAGTGCGCTATGGGTGACCTTCGGCCTGGCCCTGGCAATTATCTTCCTGGTGCTGGCAGCGCAGTTCGAGAGCTTTCGCGATCCACTGGTGATCCTGGTGACCGTGCCGCTGTCGATCTGCGGGGCGCTGATTCCGCTGTTCCTCGGTATTTCGAGCATGAACATCTACACCCAGGTCGGCCTGGTGACGCTGATTGGCCTGATCAGCAAGCACGGCATTCTGGTGGTCGAATTCGCCAACCAGTTACGTCTGCAAAAGGGATTGAGCGCCCGCGAAGCGGTGGAAGAAGCCGCGGCGATCCGCCTGCGCCCGGTGTTGATGACCACGGCGGCGATGGTGTTCGGCATGGTACCGCTGATTCTGGCCAGCGGCGCCGGGGCGGTGAGTCGCTTTGACATCGGTACGGTGATTGCGACCGGCATGTCGGTGGGCACCCTGTTCACCCTGTTCGTTCTGCCGTGTGTCTATACCCTGCTGGCGCGGGCTGATGTACCTCAGGCGGTGGGAGCGGGCTTGCCCCGCGATGCGATGTGACTGGCAACCTGGAATCGCGGGTCAAGCCCGCTCCCACCTAACCCGGCGCACGCCCACCCTGGCTGAGACCGAACAGCAGCAACAGCAGATCGTGGTCCGGCTTGGCCTCCACTTGCGGTTTGATCAACCGTGGCAGCGGGCACTGTGCCGCTTTCGCGGAATGGCTGAACACTTGCGGCCCGGGCTCTTCCCAAGCCGCCACAGCAGCAGTGGCCGCCGCCAGGGCAGCCACGAGAAACAAACCTCGAGCGATTTCTAGTTTCATTGCTCTAAACCTTTGACAGCGCTGCCAAACGCCATCTGGTAAAAATAGAGCAGCTTTTGCCACTCTGCGTCATTGAATGACGAATGGCGGCGCAATTGCTTCAGGTCATTGGCTGCAGCGCGTTGGCAGCTGATGCGGCGGCGGCACTTCTCCAGGTCCAGCAGCGCCACTTCGGCTTGCGCTTCGTCACCTTCGCCGATCACCTTGATGAACACATGCTTGCCGTACAGGCAGCCATGCTGCCAATGACCACGGTGCATACGCGCCAGGTTCTCGGCCAGGTCCTGCAGCATGCGCTCATGCAGGGCCTGGCTATAACGCTCACGCGCACCGTTGGCGTACCAGTTGTCGCAATCCTCAAAGCCGTCCAGAGCCTCGCTGACCAGCAGGGCGCGCCACTGATGGTCGGCATCACGCTCGACCCCGCAATAAACGATGTGTGGCACCCGCACACCCAATTGCTCGAAGCTGTTGAGCGCGTCATATTCACGCAACACCGTCGGACGGCCGAACGGGTGCATCAAACTGCGGTAGATATGGCCAATCTGACGTTTGGAATACAGCACCTGACCATTTTCACCGTTCAGCCGCTGCACCCCACTTTCCCCACCCCGGCGCTGATTGGGAGCCTCAACCCACTCACCCTGCTGTTGCCAGAAGTGGTCGAACCGGTGGTTCCCCGTCGTTGTTCCTGAGCGCTCTACCGCCATGCCCTGCTACCCCTTACGCAATACGTATACTCGCCACATGGCATAGAACGGTAAAAAGTCCAATCGTTCCTGAATGCGGAAACCGGCAGCCTGAAATTCTTCTTCAACCGTAGCAACCGGTAACACAAAACGGTTCTGATAGCTGGGCTTACCGGTTTCAGCGTGACGACGCTTTTCGAGCTTCTGCCGGCGCCAGGCTTTGAAATTACCGTCGACCCACAACGACAAAATCACGCTGTCGCGGGTAACGCGTTGAAATTCCGAGAGAATTGTTTTTCGATGGGCGGCTTCACCAATATGGTGCATCAGTCGCATACAAAAAATGCTGTCGACCGAGTTGTCCGGCAGGTCGATTGCAAAGGCTGAGGTTTGCAAGGTCCGTACCCGCTCGACGATATGCGCAGGTTGGGACTTGCTGGCAGTCTCCAGCATGGCCTCGGAGTTGTCCGCACCGATGATCACCCGATTGGGCTTTTCCGCCAGCATCGGCCAGAAGCGGCCGGCACCACACGGCAAGTCGAGCACCAGACCAGGCTCGCCGGCCAACGCCAGGGCACGGCGGGCCAATTGTTCATCACGTTGATGAGACAAGCGCCGAGCCAGGCCGTCTTGATGCTTGAGAAAGTACTCCTGGGCATGTTGCTGGTCGTACTTCTCGGAAAATTCGAGTTTGATGGGGCTACGCATGGTGCATCTCCTGACTCCAATTCGCTCACCTTAGGCGGGCAAGCGTTGTCGTCAGGTCATGCGCATGTGAAAAATTTGTGATCTACCCCGATAAAAGCTACAGAGTATTTCACTGCTGCTCGACCGGCCGCTCCGGACCACAGCTCAGGTCCACATGAAAACGGCATCCATGGGGCACCATCGCGGTTAAACTCACGGTCCAGTTCTGGTCATCACAAATCCGCTGGACCAGCGACAGGCCCAGGCCAAGACCCTCCCCTCGCCGCTCATCGCCGCGAACAAAAGGCCGGAACATGGCTTCACGCTGCTCCTCGGGAATACCCACGCCACTGTCCTCGACCATGAACCCGGCAGGCTCCAGGGTCAGGCGGATAAAACCATAGTCAGTGTAATGCGCGGCATTACGCAGCAGATTACCCATTACCGCCTGCAGGAAGGTGGCGTTGTACAGCGTCGGTAATCCCGCCTTGGCGTCAAAAATCAGCGTCAGACCTTTCTGTTCGACGGTGTCGCGCCATACGCCAATCAAGTCATCAGCCACTTCCCTAAGCGTCGCTCGCGACGCCACCGCGCCGACATCGCGCTGGGCCCGGGCCAGCATCAGGAAGGTTTTCACCAGTTCCTGCATCTCTTCCGTGGCCCTGGCGATCCGCTCGACCTGGGAGCGGGCGCGGGGATCGATGTTCGGGTTGACCAGCAACAGCTCGCAGGAGCTGGCCAGTACCATCAAGGGCGTCCGCAGCTCGTGGCTGACATCGCTGGTGAACAGGCGCTCGCGCGTCAAGGCATCGCGCAAACGTCCCAGGGTATCGTCAAAGGCCATGGCCAGCTGGCCCACTTCGTCGGCGGCGTAGTCCGGTGCCAATGGTGGCGCCAGTCCCAACAACTGGTCACGATGGCGCACCTGGCGCGCCAGGCGGATAACGGGTGCCATCACCCGACGCGCCAGGACCCAGCCAAGAAACACGGCCAGGGCCAGGCTGAGCACAAAGCCCACCACGACCACGGCAAACAGCACCCGTTCACGTTCTTCGAAATCACTCTGGTCTTGCAGCAGGACATAACGCCGACCGTCCACCACTTCGACCATGGCGTGATAAGACAGTTGCTCGCGGAATACTTCGTGAAAACCCGGATCAAGGTGACGCAAGTCCTTGGGCAGTTCGAAATCGTCACGTCCGCCGCTGTAGTAGAACAGCTGGTCCGGTCGCGGACGGTGGCTCCAGTCACTGACACTGTCCATGCGCAGCAGGCGCTGCAGGTCTCCTCCCAGCACTGCCGAGATCAAACGCTCTTCAACCAGATGCACGGTGGCCACGATGCCGAAGGCGAAGGCGCCAGCCACCAGCGCACTCATCAAGGCAAAGGCGATGATGATCCGCTGGGCAAGGCTTTGCTTAAACTCCATCACGGCCCTCGGCAAGGCGGTAGCCGACGCCGTGGACGGTATGTAGCAGGGCCTTTTCGAACGGCTTGTCGATCACCTGACGCAACTGATGAACGTGGCTGCGCAGACTGTCGCTGTCCGGGCAATCATCCCCCCAGAGCGCCTCTTCCAGCACTTCACGGCGCAGAACATGGGGGCTCTTCTGCATCAGCACCGCCAGCAGTTTCAAACCCACAGGGTTGAGCTTGAGCAATTTGCCGTCGCGGGTGACTTCCAGGGTATCGAGGTCATACACCAGGTCGCTGACCTGCAACGTGCGCCGGCCGCCGCCCTGGGCCCGACGCAGTACCGCTTCGATACGCGCGGCCAGCTCCGACAGGGCAAAAGGCTTGAGCAGGTAGTCATCGGCGCCCGCGCGAAAACCTTGCAGGCGGTCATCAAGCTGATCGCGGGCGGTGAGCATGATCACCGGAGTGTCTCGCCGGGCGTCCTCGCGCAGACGCTTGCACAGGGTGTAGCCATCAATCCCCGGCAGCATGATGTCGAGCACGATCAAGTCATAGTGTTCAGTGGCGGCCAGGTGCAACCCCGACAGTCCATCCTGGGCACAATCGACCGTATAGCCTTTAAGGCCCAGG
Organism: Pseudomonas sp.; assembly: GCA_050739855.1. Taxonomy (GTDB): domain Bacteria; phylum Pseudomonadota; class Gammaproteobacteria; order Pseudomonadales; family Pseudomonadaceae; genus Aquipseudomonas. Next base: position 5,019 of record JBOICD010000041.1, on the reverse strand, counting down.
TAGTCGGCCAGATTGGCGAGGATATCGCGGTTGTCTTCAACCAGTAGAATTCGCATGGGGGGTTCTCCCGTCCGGGGCATTTGCCTGCTTGGCAGGCGCAGCTTACGGCCATCGGTCACGCGCGGCTAGGTCGACGCGACTTTATTGCAGGCTAACGTTTTTTTCACTCAGTCTTCACGGACAGGTTATAGCGGCTACCCGAGAATTGCCGGTTGGGACTGTCCCTTCGACCTGCCTGGACCTGCCATGCCGCTACCTGCCCCTTCTCGCCCGCTCAACCTGTGGATCGCCCTCGGCATCCCTGCAATCATCGCCCTGACGCTTATCCTGCTGGAACTGACCTCACTGGACATGGACCTGGCCAAGCTGGCGTTCGACCCGGATGCCGGCCAGTTCATCGGTCGGCACAGCTACTTCCTCGAAGACATCCTGCATGACCGCGCCAAACAAGTAGTGATCGTCCTTGGACTGGGGGCCATTTTCGCCTTCATCGGCAGTTTCTTCTGGCAGCGCCTCAAAGGCTGGCGTCGGGAGCTGGGCTATCTGGTCCTGGCCATGGGCTTGTCGACCAGTTTCGTTACTCCGGTCAAAGCGGTTACCGCAGTGCAGTGTCCGTGGAGCCTGAAGGAGTTCGGCGGCAAGGAAACCTACAGCGAGCTGCTCAGCCCTCGTCCTGCCACCGACAAACCAGGTCGTTGCTGGCCCGGCGGCCATGCGGCCACGGGCTTCACCCTGTTTGCGTTGTTCTTCGCCCTGCGTGACCGCCGCCCACGCCTGGCCCGCGTCACCCTGCTGTTCGCGTTTGGCCTGGGCACTGTGTTTTCGATAGGACGCATGCTGCAAGGCGCACACTTCTTCTCACACAACGTGTGGACCGCGGTGTTCTGCTGGCTGATCAGTTTGGGCTGCTATTACTGGGTTTTACATCGAAAGCCAGCGACTCTCCCACAACCCGGTGGGAGCGGGCTTGCCCCGCGATGAGGCCAGAATTCAGGGCAAAAAAAGCCCCGCACTAAGCGGGGCTTTTTCTCAAGCGGGTAAGGCTGGCTTACATCATGCCGCCCATGCCGCCCATACCACCCATGCCGCCCATGCCGCCCATGTCTGGCATACCGCCGCCAGCAGAAGCGTCAACAGGCGCATCAGCAACCATGGCTTCGGTAGTGATCATCAGAGCACCGATCGAAGCAGCCGCTTGCAGTGCCGAACGGGTGACCTTGGCTGGGTCCAGGATGCCCATTTCGATCATGTCGCCGTACTCACCGGTAGCAGCGTTGTAACCGAAGTTACCCGAACCTTGCTTGACCTTGTCGACCACTACGCTTGGCTCGTCGCCGGCGTTGGCAACGATCTGGCGCAGCGGGGCTTCAACAGCGCGACGCAGCAGCTGGATACCAACGTTCTGGTCTTCATTGTCGCCTTTGAGCTCGGCAATGGCTTGCAGGGCGCGAACCAGCGCAACGCCACCGCCAGGCACCACGCCTTCTTCAACGGCTGCACGGGTAGCGTGCAGGGCGTCTTCAACGCGGGCTTTCTTCTCTTTCATTTCGACTTCGGTGCCAGCACCGACCTTGATCACGGCAACACCGCCAGCCAGCTTGGCCAGACGCTCTTGCAGTTTTTCACGGTCGTAGTCCGAAGAAGTCTCGTTCACCTGAGTGCGGATCTGGGCGATACGCGCTTCGATGTCGGCTTGTACACCGGCACCGTCGACGATGATGGTGTTTTCCTTGGACAGGGTCACGCGCTTGGCGTTACCCAGGTGCTCCAGGGTAGCGGATTCCAGGCTCAGGCCGATTTCTTCGGAGATCACGGTACCGCCGGTCAGGACGGCGATGTCCTGCAGCATGGCCTTGCGGCGGTCGCCGAAGCCAGGTGCCTTGACCGCTGCAACCTTGACGATGCCGCGCATGTTGTTGACGACCAGGGTAGCCAGCGCTTCGCCTTCAACGTCTTCAGCGACGATCAGCAGCGGACGGCCGGCCTTGGCAACGGCTTCCAGAACTGGCAGCAGTTCGCGGATGTTGGAGATTTTCTTGTCAACCAGCAGCAGCAGCGGGCCATCCAGCTCGGCGACCATGGTGTCTGGCTTGTTGACGAAGTAAGGGGACAGGTAGCCACGGTCGAACTGCATGCCTTCTACGACCGACAGTTCGTTTTCCAGGCCCGAGCCTTCTTCAACGGTGATCACGCCTTCTTTACCGACTTTTTCCATGGCTTCGGCGATGATGTCACCGATGGAGTTGTCGGAGTTGGCGGAGATGGTGCCTACCTGAGCGATGGCCTTGGAGTCGGCGCATGGCTTGGACAGGGACTTCAGCTCTTTGACGATGGCGATGGTGGCTTTGTCGATACCACGCTTGAGGTCCATCGGGTTCATGCCGGCAGCAACGGCTTTCAGGCCTTCGCTGACGATGGCCTGAGCCAGAACGGTGGCGGTGGTGGTGCCGTCACCGGCTTCGTCGTTGGCCTTGGAGGCAACGTCTTTGAGCAGCTGGGCGCCCATGTTTTCGAAGGCGTCTTTGAGTTCGATTTCCTTGGCAACCGACACACCGTCTTTGGTGATGGTCGGAGCGCCGAAGCTCTTGGCCAGAACAACGTTACGGCCTTTCGGGCCCAGGGTGGCTTTTACAGCGTCAGCCAGTACGTTGACACCAACGAGCATTTTCTTGCGGGCGGAGTCGCCGAATTTTACGTCTTTAGCAGCCATGATCGTTTAATCCTTGAATACTTTGGAGTAACGGGAAACCAGCGGAATCAGCCTTCGATAACAGCGAGAATCTCGTTCTCAGCCATTACCAGCAGGTCTTCGCCGTCAACTTTCACAGTGTTGCTGCCCGAGTAAGGGCCGAAAACCACCTTGTCACCCACTTTCACGGCCAGCGCACGCACTTCACCGTTGTCCAGGATGCGACCGGTACCTACAGCGACGACTTCGCCACGGTTAGGTTTTTCAGCGGCCGAACCTGGCAGAACGATACCGCCAGCGGTTTTCGATTCTTCTTCGCTGCGACGGATAACGACGCGGTCATGCAGAGGACGAAGCTTCATTGTCGATCTCTCCTAATTGTGGTTTTCATCGGCCGGTATCGACACCGGCGGGTTGATGCTTGCGGCGTTGCCGCTCGTAGCTCGCGGTGCGAGCCACGCATGTAATGTCCGGGGCATTCCCCCGGAAACCTTGCGGTAACCCCTACATGAGGTCGCCAAGATCAATTACAAGGCTTGTTGATGAAATTTTTTAGCGATCTGCTCGCGCAAAGCAGAACGGCCCCATCAGGGGCCGTTCGCATTAGTGCTTGCAGGGTCACAGATCCCGGGGGCTGCGGGGCTCACGGGGATCGCGATGTTCGTACTCACCCTCGATCACGTTCGGCTGCCGCGGTTGGCCGCCAGGGCTGCCCGGGCGGGCCATGAACGGGTCATCGCCAAAGGCCCGCTGGCGCATGGACTGGGCTTCGGCACGCTCTCGCATCTTGCGCCCGAGCAGGCGACGGGTGAACGGCAGCAGGCAGATCAGGCCGATCACGTCACTGATAAAGCCTGGCAACAGCAGCAGGCCGCCACCGAGGGCCAGCATCAGGCCCTGGAACATGTCCTCAGCGGGCAGTTCGCCACGCTGCAGGCTCTCGCGGGCACGCAAAGCGGTGGCCAGACCGGCCACCCGCACCACCAGCACACCCAGGGCGGAGCCGGCAATGATCAGCAGCAGCGCCGGAAAGAAGCCGATCGCGGTGCTGACCTTGAAGAACACATACAGCTCCAGCACCGGAAAAATCAGAAACAGCAATAGAAAAGCACGCATCAATGGTTCCTCTGCGCAAGAAGTCCTTGCAATACACCTTTAATGGATGCGCTCAATCGCTATTTCAACCCTGGGCGCTTTCACGCGCCGGCCATTGATCGGCGCGAGCCAGAAAAACCAGGGCTTCGCGTACTTGTATCGGCGTATTGCAAGGCACTGCGAACGGCAGCCAGTACACCCCCTGGCCGATGCGCAGGTGCATGCCCTCGCTGTCGATGCCGACCATCTGCGCCGCGGCCCGCTGCGGCAGGCCGCTGAGCTGGACGTAATGCGCGATGGCATTGGCATGGTCGCTGTTCATGTGCTCGATCATGCTCAGCTCGACCTTGCCGGCAAACGGATTGGCCAGGCTCAGGTGGTCGACCCAATGGATGGCGCCAAAGCCGCCAATGTAGCGGTGACGTACCGGCTTGAGTACCCAGAAGTCGAAATCATGCGCCTTGTGATAATTGCTCGACTCGGGGAAATAGCGGTAGTAGCGCTCGGCGGCGGCTTCGACCTGCGCAGGCTCCTCAAGCTTGTGGGCATGGGCCAGTACGGTCAGGCGACCAACGGCCTGCACATCTTCCGCGTCACGCTCACCGACCAGCAGCGAGCACTTGGGATCTTTCTGCAGGTTGTGGGTATGCTGGGCAATACGGCTGATCAGGATCAGCGGGTTGCCGTCGGCATCCAGGCAATACGGCACCACCGAGCCGAAGGGAAAGCCCGGCATCGACTTGGAATGGGTCGACAGGACCCCACGGTATTCCTTGAGCAGCAGCTCCCGGGCCTGTTGTGCGACTTTAGCGCTCACTGTGTGACTCCCGACGCGAGACCGATTTGAAGGCTGACCGCAGGTGAAGTGCGGCCATGAAGGTAACCGTCAAAATAATCATTATCGCCGGTGGTTGCCAGCAGACTTACCAGGTCACACCAAAGCCTGCGGTGTAACGGGTCTTGTCCAGATCGCTGTCGCGGGTGCCGCTGATGACATCCTTCTCGGCCTTGAGGTTGAGCGAGGCCCATTCGGTGACCTTGTAGCGCAGGCCGACCTCGGCATCCAGGGCATAGTTGGCCACGCCGTCCAGCGGTTTACCGACTTCACCGTTAGTGAAGAACTCGACCCGCTTGCCGATCAGGTAGCGGTTGTAGTCCCACTTCATGGCCAGGGAGTAGAAGTTGTCCTTGCCGCCATCGGCATATTCATAGTCGGTACGGTTGACCAGCGACCC
>JBOICD010000040.1:0-13469 GCA_050739855.1 Pseudomonas sp. | reverse complement strand
ACAAGACCTTCTGGCAACAGAATTTCTTGACGACCATAGAGCATTGGAACCACCTGATCCCATCCCGAACTCAGCAGTGAAACGATGCATCGCCGATGGTAGTGTGGGGTTTCCCCATGTGAGAGTAGGTCATCGTCAAGATTAAATTCCGAAACCCCTATCTGCGCATGCAGGTAGGGGTTTTGTCTTTTCCAGTCGGTAATCTTTGGTGCCTGTTCCGCCCTCATCAAGGGCCAAGCCCATGATATGGTTTCCCTCTGTCCGCACAGCCTCAAGGATGTCCGATGCCGCACGCAAACCCACTCCTTCCGGGATTCATGGTGGTCCACGGCAATCGCCTGGACGAACTGCGCAGCCTGGTGGTGAGCTGGATGCGCCTGCATCCTCTGGCCCCCCTGGAAAATGAAATTGTCCTGGTGCAAAGCAACGGCATTGCCCAATGGCTCAAACTGGCCCTGGCCGAAGACCCCGAAGACGATGACCTGGGCGGTTGTGGCATTGCCGCAGCGATCGAAGTGCAACTGCCCGGCAGCTTCATGTGGCAGTTGTACCGACGTGTGCTGGGACGCGATGAAATCCCCGAAGTGTCCCTGCTCGACAAGGCTCCGCTGACCTGGCGATTGATGCGTCTGCTCCCCGAAGTCATCGACAAACCCCACTTCGAACCCCTGCAGCGCTTCCTCACCGACGACACCGACCTGCGCAAGCGCTACCAACTGGCCGAGCGCCTGGCCGATCTGTTTGACCAATACCAGGTCTACCGTGCCGACTGGCTCAAGGACTGGGCAGCCGGACGGCATGTATTGAACACCGCCCGCGGTGACGCCAAGCCGTTGCCCCCGGCCAATTGCTGGCAAGCCGAGTTGTGGCGTGCGCTGTTGCTGGATGTCGGCGAGGAAGGCATGGCCCAGAGTCGCGCCGGGGTGCATCAGCGTTTTATCGAGCGGATCAACAGCCTTGAGCAGGCACCTGCCGGACTCCCTTCCCGGGTTATCGTCTTCGGTATTTCCTCATTGCCTGCCCAGGCGCTGGAAGCCTTGGCCGGCCTGGCCCGTTTCAGTCAGGTGCTGCTCTGCGTGCATAACCCCTGTCGCCATCACTGGGCGGATATCGTTGCCGACAAGGACCTGCTGCGTCATCAATACAAGCGCCAGCAACGCAAGCAGGGCATGCCCAGTCTGATCGATGCGCAATCCCTGCATCAGCACGCGCACCCGCTGCTGGCTGCCTGGGGCAAGCAGGGCCGCGACTACATTAACTTGCTCGACAGTTACGACGATCCCGGCAGTTACCGTGCCGCGTTCACTGATGGGCGCATTGACCTGTTCAGCGAAAGTCAGCCGCAAACCCTGCTCAATCAACTGCAGGACGACATTCTTGAATTGCGTCCGCTGGCTGAGACCCGTGAAATTTGGCCCGCAGTCGACCCAGGCAAGGATCGCTCGGTACGCTTCCATATCGCCCACAGTCCGCAACGCGAAGTGGAGATACTTCACGACCAGTTGCTTGCCCGCTTCAGTGCCGATCCACACCTGCGTCCGCGGGACGTGATTGTCATGCTCCCGGACATCAACACCTACGCTCCGCATATACGCGCGGTGTTTGGCCAGTTGGGCCGCGATGACCCACGCTTCATCCCCTTTACCCTGACCGACCAGGGCCAGCGTGGCCGCGATCCGCTGCTGATTGCCCTGGAGCATCTGCTGAAATTGCCGGACAGCCGCTTTGCGGTCAGCGAGATTCTTGACCTGCTTGATGTGCCGGCCTTACGGGCCCGCTTCGCCATCAAGGAAAGCGACCTGCCGACCCTGCACCGCTGGATCGAGGGTGCCGGTATCCGCTGGGGCCTTAACGCCGAACAGCGCGCGAGCCTGGGCTTGCCGGCTGATCTGGAACAGAACAGTTGGCGATTCGGCCTGCGGCGCATGCTGCTTGGCTATGCCGTGGGTGTTGGCGAAGGTTGCGACGGGATCGAACCGTTCGACGAAATCGGTGGTTTGGACGCCGCACTGATCGGCCCGCTGGTGGCCTTGCTCGACGCCCTGGAAATCGCTTATCAACAGCTGTCCAGGGCTGCGACCGCCGCGCAATGGGGTGAACGCCTGCATGCGTTGCTGCAGGTGTTCTTCCTGGCCGAAACCGAGCACGACGACTACCTGCTGGTACAGTTGCAAACTCTGCGCGAGACCTGGTTGCAAACCTGTGAGTCGGTTGCGCTCGAAGACCTGCTGCCGCTGACCGTGGTCCGCGAAGCCTGGCTGGCCGGGCTCGACCAGGGACGTCTGTCGCAACGGTTCCTCGCCGGGTCGGTGAATTTCTGCACCCTGATGCCCATGCGCGCGATCCCGTTCAAGGTGGTCTGCCTGCTGGGCATGAACGATGGCGATTACCCGCGTGCGCAACCGCCGCTGGACTTCGACCTGATGGGCAGCGACTACCGCCCCGGTGACCGCTCACGCCGCGAGGATGACCGTTACCTGTTGCTTGAAGCACTGCTCTCGGCGCGCGACCAGCTGTATGTCAGCTGGGTCGGCCGCAGTATTCGTGACAACAGCGAACGCCCGGCCTCGGTATTGATCGGGCAGTTGCGCGATCACCTCGCCGGCGGTTGGCGACTGGCTGCTGCCAGGGAGCGCGATAAGCTCGATGCTGGCGAACAGTTGCTGCATGCCCTGACCGTGGAGCACCCGTTGCAGCCCTTCAGCGCCCGCTACTTTCACAAGGGCAGCAGCCTGTTCAGTTATGCCCGTGAATGGCGAGCGCTGCACCTGCCGGCCGAGGAACAAGCCAAGGCCGAGGATGAGCTGCCGCCTTACAGCAGCGATGAAGCCTTGAGCCTGACCTTGTTGCAGGATTTCCTGCGTCACCCGGTGCGGCACTTCTTCAGCCAGCGCCTGAAGGTGTTCTTCGAGGCGGTGCAAGCGCCGCTGGCCGATGAAGAACCCTTCGTGCTCGACGCCTTGCAGCGTTACAGCCTCAGTGAAAGCCTGTTGGCTGCGGCGCTGGCAACCCCCGACGACGCCAGCCAGGCACTTGGCACCCAGGCGCGTCGTCTGCAGGGCAGCGGCATGCTGCCATTGGCGGGGTTCGGCCAATGCCTGCAAGCAGAGTTGATCGAGCCGTTGCCTGATCTGTTGCAGCGTCATCAACAGCTGCTGCGTCTGTGGCCCACTGCCGTGGACAGTGCGTTACCGATCCGCTTCGAATATCGCCAGCTCAAGCTTGAAGGCTGGCTTGGCCGGGTCTACCAGCGCGACGATCAGTCCCTGCTGAGTATCACCACCTTGCCCAATGGCATCAGCAGTGGCCGCTCGCTGAAATGGCAGCGGCTGACCTCGACCTGGGTCATGCACCTGGCCGCCTGTGCCGTCGGCCTGCCGTTGCACAGTGCTGTGGTGGCCACCGATATCACGCTGTTGCTGGCTCCGATCGAGCAACCGCGCGCCGCCGACTTGCTCGGTGACCTGCTCCTGGCCCGTCAGGCGGGTATGAGCACACCGTTACCGGTGGCGACCAAGACCGCCTTTGCCTGGCTGGCCCAGAGTGACCCCGACAAAGCGTTGGCTGCTGCGGCCAAGGCCTATGAAGGTGATGGCCAGAACAGTTTTGGCGAACGTAGCGAAAGCACCGCGCTGGCACGGCAGTTCAGCGATTTCGCGGCGTTGACGGCCAGTGAAGAGTTCGAGGGCTGGTGTGAAGCCTTGTACCGCCCGATGTTCGATGCGCCCTGGCAGACCTTGGGCAATGAGGAGGACGCCCAATGAGTCGCAACGCACCCCTGGCCCTGACCTTTCCGCTGCACGGCAGTCAGTTGATCGAAGCCAGCGCCGGCACCGGCAAGACTTTCACCATCTCTGCCTTGTACCTGCGCCTGGTGCTTGGTCATGGCGGCGAGCAGGGCTTCGGCCGCGAACTGCTACCACCCCAGGTGCTGGTGGTGACTTTCACCGATGCCGCCACCAAGGAGTTGCGCGAACGCATCCGTACTCGCCTGGCTGAAGCGGCACGCTTTTTCCGTGGCGAACTGGATGACGCCGACCCGTTACTGCAGCTACTGCGCGACGACTATCAACAAGACCTGTGGCCAGCGTGCGCCAATCGCCTGGACGTGGCCGCGCAATGGATGGATGAGGCGGCCGTCTCGACCATCCACAGCTGGTGTCAGCGCATGTTGCGCGAGCATGCGTTCGACAGTGGCAGCCTGTTTACCCAGACCCTGGAAACCGACCATAGCGAACTGCTCGGCCAGGTCATGCGCGATTACTGGCGGCGCTTTTGCTACAGCATGCACGGCGATGCCCTAGCCTGGGTGCGTAGTCATTGGGTCAGCCCTGATGCCCTGTTGCCTCGGGTGCGCGCCCTGTTTGGACGGCAACATATCGAGAACGGCGCCGAAGAGCCGCAGGCGCTGATCGATGCAGTGTTGCATCAGCGCGCCGAGCAGTTGCGCACGATCAAGGCGCCCTGGGTCCAGTGGTCCGGCGAACTGCTGCAGATCTGTCGTGACGGCCTGGCTGCCAAGCAAGTGGACGGCCGCAAGATGCAGGCCCGTTACTTCGAGCCCTGGTGCGAGAAGCTGGCCGCCTGGGCAGCAGATGAACTGGCGCTGGAGCTGGATCTGGGTACCGGCTTCACCCGCCTGACCCGTGCCGGTATGGCTGAAGCCTGGAAAGGTGAGCCGCCGAGCCATCCGGCACTGCAGGTGATGGAAGGTCTGCAGGATCAACTGAAAGCCTTGCCGACGCCCGATGCCTGTCTGTTGGAACACGCCGCCGCCTGGGTGGGCGTACGTTTTGAACAGGAAAAGCGCCGTCGTGCGGAAATGGGCTTTGACGACATGCTCCTGCGCCTCGATCACGCCTTGCACGGCGATGCCGGCGAGCGTCTGGCAGGCCTGATCCGTGAGCAGTTCCCGGTCGCCCTGATTGACGAATTCCAAGACACCGACCCGGTCCAGTACCGGATTTTTCAGCGCATCTATCGCATTGAAGAGAATGTTCAGGACACCGGCCTGTTCATGATCGGTGACCCCAAGCAGGCGATCTATGCGTTCCGCGGCGCCGATATCTTTACTTACCTGGGCGCCCGTCGCGCCACCGCCGGACGCCTGCACAGCCTGGACACCAACTACCGCTCCAGCCAGACCATGGTCAGCGCAGTCAATCATGTGTTCATGCGGGCCGAACTGCGGGAGCAGGGGCGAGGGGCCTTCCTGTTCCGCGAGGATGATGACAACCCGGTGCCCTTTGTCGAGGTCCAGGCCAAGGGTCGCAGCGAACAGTTTCAGGTCGATGGACAGGCGCTCGCCGCCCTGAATCTGTGGCAGCTGCATAGCGATGATCCGGTCTCTACGGCGGTTTACCGTCAGCAGCTGGCCGCCAGTTGTGCCAGTCAGATTGTCGCGCTGCTCAATGGCGGGCAGCAGGGCCGCAGCGGCTTTCTCCAGGCGGATCAGTCGCTGCGAGGCTGTCTGCCTTCGGACATCGCCATCCTGGTGCGCGATGGCCGTGAAGCGCAGTTGATTCGCGCCGAACTGGCGGCCCGCGATGTTCGCAGTGTGTATCTGTCAGACAAAGATTCGGTGTTCACCGCCCAGGAAGCCCAGGACCTGCTGGCCTGGCTCAAGGCCTGCGCCGAGCCGGATGTCGAGCGCCTGCTGAAGGCGGCACTGGCCAGTATCACCCTGAACCTGCCGCTGTCGGCGCTGGAGCAGTTGAACCAGAACGAACGGGTGTGGGAACGCTGGGTCATGCAGTTCCGCCAGTACCGGCTGACCTGGCGCAGCCAGGGTGTGTTGCCGATGCTGCGCCGCTTGCTCCATGACTTCGACCTGCCGCAGGTGTTGATGACCCGCAGTGACGGTGAGCGAGTGCTGACCAACCTGTTGCACCTGGCCGAATTGCTGCAGCAGGCGGCCACCGAACTCGACGGCGAGCAAGCGCTGATCCGCCACCTGGGCGAGCACCTGGCCAGCGCTGGTCAGGCTGGCGAAGAGCAGATCCTGCGCCTGGAAAGTGATGAGCAACTGGTCAAGGTGGTGACCATCCACAAGTCCAAGGGCCTGGAATACCCGTTGGTGTTCCTGCCGTTCATCTGCACCAGCAAGCCGGTGGATGGCCAGCGCCTGCCTCTGGGCTGGCACGACAGTGAAGGCCAGGCGCACCTGACCCTGACCCCGGATGCCGAGCAGATCGCGATGGCCGACGATGAGCGTCTGGCCGAAGACCTGCGTCTGCTCTACGTCGCCCTGACCCGCGCTCAGCACGCTTGCTGGCTGGGGGTTGCCGACCTCAAGCGAGGCACCGGCAAGACCTCGTTGCTGCACCGTTCGGCGCTGGGTTATCTACTCGGCGGCGGCGCGCCTTTGGCGGCTTCCAGTCAGTTGAGTGACTGGCTGCAGGCCCTGCAAGCGGGTTGCCCGGCGATTGCCAGCAACGCCATGCCTGAGGCCAACGAACAAGGCTATAGCGCGCCAGCTAATCAGGCTGAATTGCTGCCCGCGCGCCAGCCCAAACGCCGTGCGGCCGAGAACTGGTGGATCGCCTCCTACAGTGCGCTGCGTATTGGTGAAGAATCGCTGACCCTGGATGCTGACAGCTCGCAAGCCCAGCAACTGCTCGATGACGAGCGCCCCGACCCGCAACAGCTGCGTGAAGTGATGCCCGGCAGCGGCGATATCCATCGTTTCCCTCGCGGCCCGAACCCTGGGACCTTCCTTCACGGTCTGCTCGAATGGGCGGGGCTTGAAGGCTTTGCCCAGGTGACGGCGAACGACGAAGCGCTCAAACGCACGGTTGGCCAGCGCTGCAACCGCCGTGACTGGACAGGCTGGATCAACACCCTTGGCCACTGGCTGCAGCAATTGCTGGTGCAACCCATGGCCCTGGCGCCGGGCAGTCCGCCCCTGGCCTTGAATCAGCTGAGTCAGTATCAGATCGAAATGGAATTCTGGTTTGCCAGCCACAAGGTCGATGTCGGCCAGCTTGACCGCCTGGTCGGTGAACACACCCATCAAGGCGCTGCACGGGTTGCCGCCCAACCGGCTCAGCTCAACGGCATGTTCAAGGGCTTTATCGACCTTGCCTTTGAACATGACGGGCGCTACTACGTGGCCGATTACAAATCCAACTGGCTCGGCCCTGACGATCTGGCCTACAGCGAACTGGCCATGGAGTCGGCAATCCTCAGTCACCGCTACGACCTGCAGTACGTGCTCTACCTGCTGGCCATGCATCGTCAGCTCCGCGCACGGCTGCCGGATTACGACTACGACCGGCATGTGGGCGGCGCTGTGTTCATCTTTTTACGGGGTGTGCATTCGGCTTCTGGCGGCGTGTATTTCGTCAAACCGCCACGGGAATTGATCGAGCGCCTTGATGCGCTGTTCCGTGGCGTCAGTGCACCGCAGCAACACGACCTGTTCCTGGGAGATACACCATGAGCCGTACCCTCGACGACCTGCTGCCGACGCCACTGGATGCCGAGCATCTGGCCGCACTCGAGCCATTGAGTGACAGTGCCGACCTGCTGGCGTTGCTCGATCGTTGGGTCGAGCGTGGCTGGCTGCGTGCGCTGGATCGGGCCTTCGTCGGCTTTCTCGAAGAACGCGATCCGGGAGGCGACCCGCTGGTGTTGCTGGCAGCGGCCCTGGCCAGTCACCAGTTGGGTCATGGTCATGTCTGTCTGGACCTGGCTGAGACCCTGGCCGAGCCTGACTTTGCCCTGTCGTTGCCCCCGGAAGGCGATGCCCTGGCAGGTCCCTTGCTGCTACCGTCGCAGTTGCTTGAGCAACTGGCGCTGAGCACCTGGTTGCAGCGCTTGGCCAGCAGTCGCCTGGTCGCCAATGGTGCTTGCGTCGAAGAGGCTTCGCGGCCTTTGGTACTCAGTGCTCAGCGTTTGTACTTGCGCCGTTATTGGGCCTATGAACGGCAGATCGACAGCGCCTTGCGTCAACGTCTGGAGCAGGTCGAACCGACCCCGGCCGATTTGGCGGCGCGCTTGGCGCAATTGTTCGACGGTGGCAGCCAACCGGGACAGGTGGACTGGCAAAAGCTGGCCTGCGCCCTGGCCACCCGTGGTGCTTTCAGCATCATTACCGGCGGCCCAGGTACCGGCAAGACCACCACGGTGGTGCGCTTGCTGGCCTTGCTTCAGGCGCCAGCCGTAGAGGCCGGACGTCCCTTGCGCATTCGCCTGGCGGCACCCACCGGCAAGGCAGCGGCGCGGCTGACCGAGTCCATCGGTCAGCAGGTTGAGCGCCTGGCCGTCGAAGCCCTGGTGCGGGAAAGCATCCCCACCGATGTCTCGACGGTGCACCGCTTGCTCGGTAGCCGTCCGGGCTCGCGGCATTTTCGTCACCATGCGGGTAACCCCTTGCCCCTGGATGTGCTGGTGGTCGACGAAGCCTCGATGATTGACCTGGAGATGATGGCCAACTTGCTGGCCGCACTACCGCCTCACGCCCGTCTGGTATTGCTGGGTGACAAGGACCAACTGGCCTCGGTGGAAGCCGGCGCCGTGCTCGGTGACCTGTGCCGGGATGCCGAGGCTGGCCGCTATAGCACCCAGACCCAGGCCTGGTTGGAGCAGGTCAGCGGTGAAACCCTGGCTGGCAGCGAACTGTTGGCGGGCACTGCCGAGCAGTATCCACTGGCGCAGCAAGTGGTGATGTTGCGCTTTTCCCGGCGCTTCGGTGAGACCAGCGGTATCGGCCGACTGGCGCGCCTGGTCAACCTGCAGGATGCCGAACAGGCACGGGCCCTGTTGCAGCAGACGCAGGATGACGTGTTCGGCCTGACCCTGCGCGGTGAGCAGGATCGTGCCCTCGACCGTCTGCTGCTCGATGGCCTTGGTCGCGGCAATGAGGGGCCCCAGGGCTACCGCAGCTATCTGCAGATCATTGGCCGGCAACGTCCAGCGTTGACTACGCCGGTTGATGACCCGCGCTGGGAAGCCTGGGCCATGGCCGTGTTACAGGGTTTTGAAACCTTCCAGCTACTGTGTGCCGTACGTAAAGGCCCGTGGGGCGTCGAAGGGCTGAACCAACGGGTCGGCCGGGTGTTGGGCGCTGCCGGCCTGATCGATGTCGAGCAACCCTGGTATGAGGGCCGGCCGGTACTGATGACCCGCAACGACTATGGCCTGGGCCTGATGAACGGTGACATCGGCATTGCCTTGCGCCTGCCCGATGAGCAGCAACCCGGCCAGCAGGTGTTGCGGGTGGCCTTCGCCCGTAACGATGGCCGTGGCGGCGTGCGTTTTGTACTGCCCAGCCGCCTCAACGAGGTGGAAACCGTGTATGCCATGACCGTACACAAGTCCCAAGGCTCGGAGTTCACCCATACTGCTCTGGTGCTGCCTGATGCACTGAACCCGGTGTTGACCAAGGAGTTGATCTATACCGGCATCACCCGGGCGAAAAGCTGTTTCACTTTGATCGAGCCGCGCCAAGGGGTGTTTGAGGAGGCGGTGCGGCGCAAGGTCAAACGTATTTCCGGGTTGATGCTGGAGCGGGTATGAACACGGCGATTCGGCCTTTTACCGGATGGGCAGAGGCCTGCTCACTCGCTGTAAAATCGGCCGCTGTGCTATCGTTGCGACATTATCCCGCTGGGTTGTAAGAGATTTCCTTGATGAAAGTGGCCGCCCCGACATCGGGACGTGTGACGCGTCGGGGGCGCTCGCTGATGGCTGCGTTGCCGCTGCTGTTCGGCGCGCTGGCCTCTGCCGAGACCAAACCGACCTCGACCCTGGCCGAGCAACGCGCCACTGCCGTGACTCAGGTGGTCCTGGGCATTCTCAGCTACGCACGCTGGCCGGTGGAGCCGACACAGTTGCGTTTGTGTCTGGTCGGTCCCACCGAATACGCCGATGATCTGGTCAAGGGCACCACGCAAGCCACCGGCCGGCCGGTACTGGTGCGGCGCTTGCTGGCCGGTGACCCGCGCATCGCCAATGCGTGCGATGCAATCTATCTTGGCCAACTGAGCGCGGACGAACGCAGTCAGTTGTTCAGCGCTATCAGTGGTCATCCGGTATTGAGCATCAGCGAAGCCGACGACCCTTGCACGGTGGGGAGTGTGTTTTGCCTGCGGGTCAGTGACCGCCAGGTGGCGTTCGAGGTCAACCTTGATTCAGTAGCGCGCAGCGGCGTACGCATCCATCCCTCGGTGCTGCAGTTGTCGCGGCGACGGGCAACACAGCCATGATCGGCTTTGGCTGGGGGCGTCAGCGCCCGACCCTGCGCGCAGTCCTGGGGCGTCGCCACTTGAGCGTGGCCCTGCTGGCGGTAGGGTTGGCGGGTGTTGCCCTGACCGTACTCGGCGTACTGGCGTTGCGGGTGTATGCCAATCACAACCTGCACCTGATCGCCCGCTCGATCAACTATACCGTCGAAGCTGCCGTGGTCTTCAACGACAGTAGCGCAGCCAATGAGGCGCTGGCGCTGATCGCTTCCACCGAAGAGGTGGCCGATGCCAAGGTGTTCGACGACAGCAACCAGTTGCTCGCCCGTTGGCAGCGCAGCGATGACAGCCTGCTTGCGCGGATCGAGCAACAGGTGGCCCGTGGCCTGCTGGAAGAACCGATCATCCTGCCGGTGCTGCATCAGGGCCAGCAAGTCGGTCGTATCGAGCTGGTGGGCCAGGGCGGGAGTCTGGTGCGTTTCCTGCTCAGTGGCCTCGCCGGCATCATCCTCTGTACGGTACTCAGTGCCGTAGGCGCGCTGTACCTGTCGCGACGGATGTTTGGCGATATCGTTGGGCCCTTGCGCAGCCTGGCCACGGTGGCGCATGCGGCACGGCGTGAACGCAGCTTCGACCGCCGTGTGCCTGAAGCGCAGATCGCCGAGCTCAATGAGCTGGGCAATGACTTCAATGCCCTGCTCGACGAACTGGAAAGCTGGCAGAGCCATCTGCAGAGCGAGAACGAAAGCCTCGCCCACCAGGCCAGCCATGACAGTTTGACCGGTTTGCCCAATCGAGCCTTTTTCGAAGGCCGGCTCAGCCGCACGCTGCGTAATGCCAGCAAGTACCGGGAACACATGGCGTTACTGTTTCTCGACAGTGACAACTTCAAGGACATCAACGACAGCCATGGCCATGCGGCCGGCGATGAAGTACTGGTCAGTGTCGCCACCCGAGTGCGCGCGCAACTACGCGAGAACGATCTGGTAGCGCGCCTGGGCGGTGACGAATTTGCCGTGTTGCTGACGCCTCTTCACAGTCGCGAAGATGCCCAGCGCATTGCCGAGAAAATCATTGCCAGCATGCGTCTGCCTATTCGTCTGGGAGAAGGGCAGAGCATCGTCACGTCCCTGAGTGTCGGCATTGCTTTCTTCCCGGATGACGGTCAGACGCCGTCGGATTTGTTGAATGCCGCCGACGCGGCGATGTATCAGGCCAAGCGCAACACCCGTGGCCAGTGGCAAGCGGCAGAGACGGAGAGCTCTGCCAATCATGTAAAAAACAGGAGCTGAACCGTGACACACCTGAGTCGATACCTGCGTTTTCACTTTGCCTGGCTGGCGCTGATGCTGCTGGCCCTGAGCGGTTGCCAAAGCGTGCCGCCCAAAGGCCTGACGGCTGAACAGATTGCCCTGCTCAAGCAGGAAGGTTTCCGCTTGACCGACGAAGGCTGGGAGTTCGGCCTGTCAGGCAAGGTGCTGTTCGGCAGTGACCTGGACTCGCTCAACACTGAGAGCCGGACCATTGTCGAGCGTATCGGCAGGTCACTGTTGTCGGTGGATATCCAGCGGGTGCGGGTTGATGGTCACACCGACTCCTCGGGCAGGGTCGCCTATAACGAACAGCTGTCGCTGCGCCGGGCCAAGAGCGTGGCCAACGCCTTGACTGCCGTTGGCATGCGCCCGGAAAACGTCGAAACCCGTGGGCTGGGCAGCCGCGAGCCGGTGGCCAGCAATGACACCCGTGCCGGGCGCATGGAAAACCGCCGGGTGGCTATCGTGGTCGCTTCCGACTAATCGGCGAAGCCCATCGTGAATGGTCGATAGCATCGCCGAGTTATGGCAAAATGCCATCAAGGGCGACTCGGAGTCGTCCTCCATAACCCGATACCGATCTCGACAAAAGGACTACCCATGCGTACCTACTTGAAGCTGTTTGGTGCTGCCATTGGCTTCGCTATCCTCACCGGATGCGCCTCCGTACCGATGGACGCTCCAGAGGCAGACGTTGCGCTAAAGACTTTCTCGGCACCTCCTGCGGACCAGGCCGGGCTCTATATTTACCGGGACAGCTTCGCCGGGCAGGGCTTGAAGAAGACAGTCACAGTAGATGGCAAGGTGATTGGTGAGACAGCGAACCGGGTCTACTTCCACCGACTCGTCAGCCCCGGTAGCCATACGCTTGGTACGGAGTCCGAGTTCAGCGACAACGTGATCACCCTGGTAGCTGAAGCTGGCAAGAACTACTACGTACGTCAGTCGATCAAGATGGGGGTGTTCGTCGGTGGGGCCAGCCTTGAGGTAGTGCCTGAAGCGGTTGGTCAGGCACATCTGCAAAAATGCGAGCTGGCCGCTTCTCAGTAAAATTCTGAATCAGTCCTGCGGACGTACTGGCTACGTCCGCAGGATGCTGGATTGTCAGTCCTGAGCAAATCCCATCGTGCGCGTCTCCCCCAGCAACAACGGGCCATTCAGCTCGGTCACCTCGCGGATGTAATCCCACAACAGGGTAATCCGCTTCAACTTGCGCAAATCCTCGCGGCAGTACATCCAGAACTGCAAGGAAAGAAAGGTTAACCCAATGAATACGGGGGCTAACCGCCATGAATATCCTTGCAGAACGTCGTCCTGTCACAAGTGCTGTCACAAGTTTTGCCATTCATCTGAGGCCGACTACGCGGCTCGCCAAGCTCTACCACTATCGACGCAACGGCATTTACTATCTGCGCCTCCGCGAAACCGGCAGCACCATCCGAACTGCTTCCGTTTCCCTAAAAACCACCGATAGACGAGCCGCTATGGACGCTTCACAACGACTTGCAGAGACCATCAAGGCTTTCCATCTGGATCATCCCAAGGCGACCTTTAGCGAACTGAAGGACCATCTGCTGTGGATGGCTGAGAATCTGCTGTCTACCGCACATGAGGTTCATTCGTTGCGTGACTGGGGCGACCTTTACGAAGATGTGAAGACGAGCCTCGCTGAGATCGCTGCCACGATGCCGCTCAGTGTCGATCAGCACGAGCATGTGATGAACGCTAAGCAGGTGATGATTGCTGCTCAGGCACGACTACAAGGCGACTCCGTACCTTTGGTGAAGATCATTCGGGATCTTGAGGGCGTTCAAGGGCAAGCAGGGGAAAGCGTACCTGCGCCCCTATCTGTATTAGCGCCACCGATGACCTTTGACGTCCTCTCGGTTCTCTATTTGGCAGACCGTGGGCAAGACCAGAAGCCTTCTACGCTGAAGGAAACGAAAATCTGCCACGGTGTCATATCCACGTC
>JBOICD010000039.1:0-13472 GCA_050739855.1 Pseudomonas sp. | reverse complement strand
CTGCTGGCCATCGGCGCCTGGCTGCTGACCTTCTACCTGACCCGCACCAGCTCCCTCGCGGCACTGATCGCCACCCCCCTGACCCTGCCACTGCTGGCCTGGCGCGAGCCGGAAGCGCTATTGCCAATCAGCGTGCTGACCGTGCTGATCGTCTGGCGTCACCGCGGCAATCTACGCGACCTTTTTGCCGGCCGCGAACGGCATTTCTGAATCCAGCGCCGCTCATCACAGCGGTGCCAGCTGCTCCATCGGCCAGCGTGCCTGCACACTGATCGCCAGGCTTTCCTGCTGCCCCGCAGCCAGCCGCTGGCAACCGGCATAGGCAATCATGGCGCCATTATCGGTGCAGAACTGTGGGCGGGCGTAGTACACATTGCCCTTGATGCCCGCGAGCATGTCTTCCAGCGAGGTCCGCAGGGCCTTGTTGGCACTGACACCGCCAGCAATCACCAGGCGCTTGAGGCCGGTCTGCTTCAAGGCACGCTTGCACTTGATGGTCAGAGTCTCCACCACCGCCTGCTGGAAGGCCAGCGACACGTCGCAACGGGTTTGCTCGCCGTCGTCTCCAGCACTCTGGCACTGCTGCCAGGTGTTCAGGGCAAAGGTCTTGAGGCCGCTGAAGCTGAAATCCAGACCAGGTCGATCGGTCATCGGCCGCGGGAAAACGAAACGCCCTGGAACGCCCTGAGTCGCAAGACGGGCGATTTCCGGGCCACCTGGATAATTCAGGCCCATCAGCTTGGCGGTTTTGTCGAACGCCTCGCCCGCTGCATCATCAAGGGTTTCACCCAGCAATTGGTAATGACCGATGCCGTCCACGCGCACCAGCTGGGTATGTCCACCGGACACCAGCAAGGCGACGAACGGGAACTCAGGCGGCTGCTCTTCGAGCATCGGCGCGAGCAAATGACCTTCCATGTGATGCACGCCCAACGCCGGAATACCCCAGGCAAACGCCAGGGCCTGGGCGCAGGACGCCCCCACCAGCAGCGCGCCGACCAGCCCTGGGCCAGCGGTATAGGCAATGGCATCAATTTCGGTAGCGACACAGTCGGCCTCGTCCAGCACCTGACGGATCAACGGCAGCATGCGCTTGACGTGATCGCGTGAGGCGAGCTCCGGCACCACGCCGCCATAGGCACGGTGCAGGTCGATCTGACTGAACAATGCATCGGCCAAAAGACCGCGTTCACTGTCGTATAATGCGACGCCGGTTTCGTCGCAGGATGTTTCCAATCCCAGTACTAGCATGGGTCTGCGCCTTGTGGAGGCTGAATTCGAAGGCGCGCATGATAGTCCCCACTCCCGGTGCCGACCAGCGGTTTTCGATCAGAGGCTTTGCATTCCGGCTGGCTAAGGGTTAACATCCGCAACCCTTAAAAACCGACGTTCTCCAGTGCACAGTTTTGCCACGAGTTCGTTGACCCCCGGTAATGAATGAAGGTAGCTCTGGATGCCAGCCGTCAAAGTTAAAGAGAATGAACCCTTCGACGTAGCTCTGCGTCGTTTCAAGCGCTCCTGCGAAAAAGCCGGTGTTCTGGCTGAAGTTCGTAGCCGCGAATTTTACGAGAAGCCGACTTCTGAGCGTAAGCGCAAAGCAGCAGCCGCTGTTAAACGTCACGCCAAGAAAGTTCAGCGCGAACAGCGCCGCGCCGTTCGTCTGTACTAATACAGACGTCCGTCGCAAGCTTCTGCCTCGCCCGGCCCAAAGCCGGGCTGCCGGCAGTCGTTGCTTGATCCTCAGGCCTTTGTGTCCGAGGCGTCCCATTGCCCTGCAGTGTGGACAACCTGCCTGAAACGTCAGAACTGGCCTCAACGCCAGCTGTGCACGTCATTACTGACGAGCCCTCACCGGCTACAGACGAGCACGTCTTTCCGAATTTTGTGTTACGCCATTCGACATCGCTCGAACGCGCAGCCGTTCCCGCAGCATTAGCGATTACACTTGCTTATCGCCTGATGATGAGAGTGCCATGGCCGGGCTGATTCCCCAAAGCTTCATCGACGACCTCCTCAACCGTACCGACATCGTCGATGTGGTGAGTTCGCGCGTGCAGCTGAAAAAGGCCGGCAAGAATCTCACCGCCTGCTGCCCGTTCCACAAGGAAAAAACCCCGTCCTTCAGCGTCAGCCCCGACAAGCAGTTCTATTACTGCTTCGGCTGCGGCGCGGGCGGCAACGCCCTTGGCTTCATCATGGACCATGACAACCTGGATTTCCCCCAGGCCGTCGAGGAACTGGCCAAGGCTGCCGGCATGGAAGTCCCTCGCGAGGAAGGTGGACGCGGGCAAAAGCCCCGGCAACCCACCGACTCGCCGCTATACCCCCTGCTGGAAGCGGCTGCCGAATTTTATCGCCAGGCCCTGAAAAGCCACCCGACCCGTCGCTCGGCCGTGGAATACCTCAAGGGCCGCGGCCTGTCCGGAGAAATCGCTCGCGACTTCGGCCTCGGCTTTGCCCCACCCGGCTGGGACAACCTGTTCAAACATTTGAGCAGCGATACCCTACAACAGAAGGCCATGATCGATGCCGGCCTGCTGATCGAGAACGCCGAGTCCGGCAAGCGCTACGATCGCTTCCGTGACCGGGTCATGTTTCCGATCCGCGACAGCCGCGGCCGGGTCATCGCCTTTGGCGGCCGGGTGCTCGGCGACGACAAGCCCAAGTACCTGAACTCCCCGGAAACTCCGGTATTCCACAAAGGCCAGGAGCTGTACGGGCTCTACGAAGCGCGCAAGTTCAACCGCAACCTCGATGAAATCATCGTCGTCGAAGGCTACATGGACGTCATTGCCCTGGCCCAGCAAGGCCTGCGCAATGCGGTGGCGACCCTGGGTACCGCCACCAGCGAAGAGCACCTCAAGCGCCTGTTCCGCGTGGTACCCAGCGTATTGTTCTGCTTCGACGGCGACCAGGCCGGCCGCAATGCCGCCTGGCGCGCCCTGGAGGCCACCCTTTCGAGCCTGCAGGACGGCCGTAAAGCGCGCTTCCTGTTCCTGCCCGAGGGCGAAGACCCGGACACCCTGATCCGCGCCGAAGGCACTGACGCGTTTCGCGCCCGTATCAACCAGCATGCCCAGCCGCTGGCCGACTACTTCTTCCAGCAGTTGACCGAAGAAGCCGACCCGCGCTCGCTTGAGGGCAAGGCGCACATGGCCACTCTGGCAGCACCGTTGATCGAAAAAGTGCCCGGCGCCAACCTTCGCGCCCTGATGCGCAATCGCCTCAAGGAAATCACCGGGCTCGACAACCAGCAGGTCGAGCAACTGAGCCATAGCGCACCCACCGAAGCGCCGCCCAGCTACGACCCGGGTATCGATTACGGCGCCATTCCCGACTACACCCCGGACTACGGCGACTTCCACCAACCCGAGTACGCGCCGCCGCAACAGCAGTGGACGCCGAACAAGGGCGGCAAGAAGAAATGGGAAGGCAAGCCGTGGGACAAGAAGGGCAAGCCCTGGGAGCGCAACGGTCAACGCCAGGATGCACCACCACGGGTGCCAACCTCGGTGGAACCCCCGACCTTGAGCGCTCTGCGCACCCTGCTGCACCATCCGCAACTGGCCAAGAAAGTCGAAGACGCCGGCCATTTTGCGGCCGAAGAACACGTCTACGCCCAGCTGCTGGTGGCGCTGCTCGAAGCATTGCAAAAGAATCCTGAGCTACGCTCACTACAGCTGATTGCACGCTGGCACGGCACTGAACAAGGTCGATTGCTGCGGGCATTAGCGGAAAAGGAATGGCTGATCGATGCCGACAACCTTGAACAACAGTTTTTCGACACTATAACTAGCTTGTCCGCTCGCCAACGCGAGCGAAGCCTGGAACATTTGCTCAGGAAAGCACGTCAAAGTGAACTGAGCGCAGAGGAAAAAAATCAGCTGCGCGACCTGTTAAGCCGGAATGTTCCCGCACAAACCCCGACCTCAACTGGCGCGTGAGGTCCTAGCTCGGGTATAATCCTCGGCTTGTTTTTTGCCCGCCAAGACCTTCAGTGGATAGGGTGTTATGTCCGGAAAAGCGCAACAGCAGTCTCGCATCAAAGAGTTGATCACCCGCGGTCGTGAGCAGGGCTACCTGACTTACGCGGAGGTCAACGACCACCTGCCAGAGGATATTTCAGATCCGGAGCAGGTGGAAGACATCATCCGCATGATCAACGACATGGGGATCAACGTATTCGAGAGTGCTCCGGATGCGGATGCCCTTTTGTTGGCCGAAGCCGATACCGACGAAGCCGCAGCTGAAGAAGCCGCCGCTGCGTTGGCGGCTGTGGAAACCGATATCGGTCGCACGACTGACCCAGTGCGCATGTACATGCGTGAAATGGGTACCGTCGAGCTGCTGACCCGCGAAGGCGAGATCGAAATCGCCAAGCGTATCGAAGAAGGTATTCGCGAAGTCATGGGCGCTATCGCTCACTTCCCGGGTACTGTCGACTACATTCTCAGCGAATACGACCGGGTAACCGCCGAAGGCGGCCGCCTGTCGGATGTTCTCAGTGGCTACATCGACCCGGACGACGGCATCGCCCCGCCGGCCGAAGTACCGCCACCGATCGATCCGAAAGCACCGGCCAAGGCCGAAGCCGACGACGAAGAGGACGAAGAGAAAGAAGGCAGTGACGATGAGGAAGAGGCCGAAAGCGGTCCCGACCCAGTCGTTGCCCAACAGCGCTTTGGTGCCGTCCAGGAACAACTGAACGCCACCCTCAAAGTGCTGAAAAAGAACGGCCGCCAGCACAAGGACAGCCTCAAGGCGATGCTTGAACTGGCAGAACTGTTCATGCCGATCAAGCTGGTGCCAAAGCAGTTCGAAGTACTGGTCGAACGCGTTCGCAGTGCCCTGGATCGTCTGCGTCAGCAAGAACGCGCCATCATGCAACTGTGTGTCCGTGACGCACGCATGCCCCGCGCCGACTTCCTGCGCCTGTTCCCGAGCAACGAGACCGACCAGACCTGGAGCGGTGACCTTTCCAAGCGCAGCACCAAGTGGGCTGCAGCGCTGGGCGAGAAGAACGACGCGATCGTCGCTTGCCAGCAGAAGCTGATCGACCTGGAAACCGAAACCGGTCTGACCATCGCCGAGATCAAGGACATCAACCGTCGCATGTCGATCGGTGAAGCCAAGGCTCGCCGGGCGAAGAAAGAGATGGTTGAGGCCAACCTGCGTCTGGTTATCTCGATCGCCAAGAAGTACACCAACCGCGGTCTGCAGTTCCTCGACCTGATCCAGGAAGGCAACATCGGCCTGATGAAGGCGGTGGACAAGTTCGAATACCGTCGTGGTTACAAGTTCTCGACCTATGCCACCTGGTGGATTCGCCAGGCGATCACCCGTTCGATCGCCGACCAGGCCCGCACCATCCGTATTCCGGTGCATATGATCGAGACGATCAACAAGCTCAACCGTATTTCCCGGCAGATGCTGCAGGAAATGGGTCGTGAACCGACCCCGGAAGAGCTGGGTGAGCGCATGGAAATGCCTGAGGACAAAATCCGTAAGGTATTGAAGATCGCCAAAGAGCCGATCTCCATGGAAACCCCGATCGGCGATGACGAAGATTCGCACCTGGGTGACTTCATCGAAGACTCGACCATGCAGTCGCCAATCGATGTCGCCACGGTCGAAAGCCTCAAGGAAGCGACCCGTGATGTGCTCTCCGGTCTGACCGCACGCGAGGCCAAAGTGCTGCGCATGCGTTTCGGTATCGACATGAACACCGATCACACCCTCGAAGAGGTCGGCAAGCAGTTCGACGTGACCCGTGAACGGATCCGTCAGATTGAAGCCAAGGCGCTGCGCAAGCTGCGCCACCCGACGCGAAGCGAGCATTTGCGCTCCTTCCTCGACGAGTGATGACAAACCCCGGCCCAGGCCGGGGTTTTTCTTTTCTGCGATCACACACTTTAAGTCTTTTGCCACTACCCTGGCGCAGAAATGCCCGTCTACACTCGAAGCAGTCCATCTGTGTGACGAGGCCGTTATGCCCAAAATGCCGGCCCTCCTGTTGCTGATCCAGATGCTCTGGAGCGCAACGGCCGGCGCCTTGACCCTGACCGACGAAGAACAAGCCTGGCTCAGCGCCCACCCGCAGCTGCGCCTGGGCGTCGACGCATCCTGGCCACCGTTTGAATACCGTGACCAGGACGGTCGCTACCAGGGATTGGCTGCCGACTACATTGCCCTTATCCAGGAACGACTGGACGTAGCGTTCAAACCGGTCGAGCCATCCAGCTGGTCTGCCGTGCTTGAACAGGCACGGCAGAACCAGCTGGACTTGCTCCCTGGAGTCATGTCGACACCGGAGCGTCAGGGTTTCCTGGCCTTCACCCGCCCGTACCTGGATTTCCCGATCGTCATTCTGGCCCATAAGGGCGGGGCACAGCCGCGCACCCTGAAGGACCTCTACGGGCTGAAGATTGCCGTGGTAGAGAACTATGCGCCCCATGAATTGCTGCGTACCCATCACCCTGACCTGAACCTGGTGGCCCTGCCCAATGTCAGCTCGACCCTGCAGGCACTGGCCACCGATGAAGTCGACGCGGTGGTCGGCGACCTCGCATCGAGCATCTGGAGCCTGCGCCAGCTCAAACTCGACGGACTGTATGTCAGCGGTGAAACCACCTACCGCTACCAACTGGCCATGGCGGTACCGCGGGAGCAAAAGATCCTGGTCGGCATCCTCGACAAGGTCATGGCCGACATGAGCGCCAGTGAAATCAGCAAAATTCAGGAGCGCTGGGTCGGCAATGTCCTGGATCACCGAACCCTCTGGTACGACCTGTTGTTCTACGGACTGCCCGGCATACTGCTGCTGGTGGCAATACTGGCGGCAATGATCCGGGTCAACAGGCGTCTGAGTTCGGAAATTTCCCGCCGCATCGCCCTGGAACAGGAACTGCGCAGCAGCGAATACCACTACCGCAGCCTGATCGAAAGTCTCTCGGCGATCGCCTGGGAAGCCGATGCCAATGACTTCACCTACAGCTACGTCTCGCCACATGCCGAAGACCTGCTCGGCTACCCGCTGGGTCATTGGCTGCGCCCGGGCTTCTGGCGCAGCATCATTCACCCTGACGACGCCCTTTGGGCCCAGGCCTACTGCGACAGCGAGACCGCTGCCGGGCGCGACCACAGCCTCGATTATCGGGTCATTTGCGCCGATGGCCGCAGCCTGTGGGTACGCGATATGGTCAGCCTGATCGAGCACGGGCATCAACCGGTAATGCGCGGCCTGATGATCGACATCAGCGAAACCAAGAATGCCGAGGATGCCCTGCGTCTGTCGGAGCAGAAATTCGCCTCGGTATTCCAGCAATGCCCGGACATCCTGCTGATCGCCCGCCTCGGCGACGGCTGCCTGCTGGAGGTCAACGAGGCCTTCGAAGAGCAGATCGGCCTGAGCTCGGCACAGGTCATTGGCCGCACCGCTACAGAGTTGAGCATCTGGGGAGTCGACGGGATTGGCCCAGGATTACTCCTGCGCCTGCAATCAGGCAGCATACGCAACCTGGAAACGCTGTTCCGACGCAGCAACGGCCAGCTGTTCACCGGTTTGATCTCGGCGCAGACCTTTGAGCTCGACAACACACCAGCCCTGGTGGTGGCCGTGCGCGATATCAGCCAGCTCAAGGAAACCCAGGAGCAACTGCAAACCTCTGAAGAGAAATTCGCCAAGGCCTTCCACGCCTCCCCTGACGGTCTGCTGCTGTCACGCCAGAGCGATGGCTTGCTGCTTGAGGTCAACGAAGGCTTCTGCCGCCTGACAGGCTTCGACAGCCATACCTCGCTGGATCACACCTCGCTGGATTTGGGCATCTGGGTGGACCTGAACGAACGCCGACGCCTGCTGGAGATGCTGAAAAAAGACGGCTTCGTCCGTGATTTCAGCTGCCACATCCGTCGCAGTGACGGACAAATACGTCTGTGCGAGCTGTCTGCCCGGCCATTGCCGATAGCCGGTGTCGATTGCATGCTGACCATCGCCCGTGACATCACCGAACGCCACCTGATGCAAGAAAAGCTGCAGCTGGCCGCCACCGTGTTCGAAAATACCGCTGAAGGCGTGCTGATCACTGACACCGAGCAGCGCATCAGCGCAGTCAACCGGGCGTTCAGCGAAATCACCGGTTACAGCGAATTCGAAGCCTTGGGGCAGACACCGCGCCTGCTCGCCTCAGGCCAGCACGACAGCGCTTTTTATGCCGCCATGTGGCACCAGTTGACTGCCGAAGGGCATTGGCAGGGCGAAATCCACAACCGGCGCAAAAATGGCGAGCTGTATCCCAGCTGGCTGACCATCAGTGCCGTGCGCAACAGCGAGCGGGCCATCACCCACTTTGTCGCGGTGTTCGCCGATATTTCCAGCCTCAAGCATGCCCAGGCGAAACTCGACTACCAGGCTCACCACGACCCACTCACCGGCTTACCCAACCGCACGCTGTTCGAAAACCGCCTGCAAGCGGCCCTCACCTGTGCCCAGGGTTCCAAGCGCCAGGGGGCCGTGCTGTTTCTGGACCTCGACCGTTTCAAGCACATCAACGACAGCCTCGGCCATCCGGTCGGCGACCTGCTGCTCAAAGGCATCGCCCAACGCCTGAAAGAACAGGTGCGCGATATCGACACCGTGGCGCGCCTGGGGGGTGATGAGTTCATCATCCTGTTGCCCGGCCTGCACCAGCCCAGCGACGCCAGCCATATCGCCAACAAACTGCTGACCTGCTTCAGCGCGCCTTTCCAGGCCGGCGAACACGAGTTCTTCACCAGCGCGAGCATTGGCACCAGCCTGTACCCACAGGACGGCACCGATGTCGCCTCATTGATCCGCAATGCCGACGCGGCGATGTACCGCTCCAAGGCCAAAGGCCGCAACCGGGTCGAATGCTACACCCGCGACCTCACGGCCCAGGCCAGCGAGCGCATTGCCCTGGAACACGAATTGCGCCGGGCCATAGAGCGCAATGAACTGAGCCTGAGCTACCAGCCCAAATTCAGCCTGAAAACCCAGAGCCTGGTGGGCGCCGAAGCCCTGATTCGCTGGACCCACCCGCTGTTTGGCGACGTGCCTCCGGAACACTTCATCGGTCTGGCCGAAGAGAACGGCATGATTCTGCAATTGGGTGACTGGGTGCTGGAACAGGCTTGCCGGCAAATGCAGGCCTGGAAGAAAAGCTACCAGGCCTTCGGCCCGCTGTCGGTCAACCTGGCCGGCGCCCAACTGCGTCAAACCAGCTTGATCAAACGCATTGAACAGTTGCTCAAGACCCACCAGCTCAAAGCCGGTGACCTGCAACTGGAAATCACCGAGAACTTCATCATGAGCCAGGCCGAAGAAGCCCTGGCCATTCTCCACCAGCTCAAGCATCTGGGGGTGCAACTGGCGATCGACGACTTTGGCACCGGCTACTCGTCACTGAGCTACCTCAAGCGCTTGCCGCTGGACATCCTCAAGATTGACCAATCGTTCATTCGCGGCCTGCCGGATGACCCCCACGATGCCGCCATCGCCCGGGCGATCATTGCCCTGGGGCGCAGCATGCAATTGACCATCATTGCCGAAGGCGTCGAGAACCAGGCCCAACAGCAATTTCTCGCCGCCGAAGGCTGCGAGCAGATCCAGGGCTACATCGTCAGCCTGCCGCTACCTGCGGAGGAGTTCGCCGCGTCATTCCTTCGTATAGCAGTTTCGGATCTTTCGGATGGCACTGCCTGGAAACCCTCGTTATAATCCGCGACCACTGGGGCCTATAGCTCAGTTGGTTAGAGCAGAGGACTCATAATCCTTTGGTCCACGGTTCAAGTCCGTGTGGGCCCACCAGATTGAAAGCCGCGCATTGCGCGGTTTTTTTTCGCCTGCAACACAGCACAGGCTGTCCCCCGGAGCAATTGGATCGATACCCCGGCCTCAGGTTAGACAGTGAGCCGATTAACCGGCACAATCAGCTCAAGCAATGAGCCGAATAAACGTTCTAATCGGCTCACACATGAGCAAGCCTAATGAATGTTCCCGCCTGGATCTGGCAGCATCCCAACTGGCCACACTTCAACTGGCAAGCCGAACCGCTTGTGCCGTTGCTGCGCGCCTGCACTCAGGCTCAGGGGCGTTTACTCGGCATGCTTGGTGCTGTCGGCAGTGACACCGAAGCACAGAGCAGCCTGGATGCCCTGCTTCAGAACATCGTCACTTCATCAGCTATTGAGGGTGAGCAACTGAATGTTGGCTCGGTGCGTTCTTCCTTGGCCCGGCGATTGGGTTTGACAGAGGAAGACCGCACCACCGCACGCTCCGAAGGCCTGGCGCAATTGCTGCTCGATGCCACCCGCGCACATCAGCATCCGCTGGATCTGAAGTGCCTGTGTGGCTGGCACTGCTGGCTGTTCCCCAGCGACGAAAACCTGTCAGCCCGCCCACTGCGCATCGGCATACTACGCGGCGAAGAGCCCATGCAGGTTGTCTCCGGCCGACTCGATCGCCCCACCGTGCACTTCGAAGCTCCACCACGCGCCGGATTGGAACAGCAACTGAGCGACTTCCTCGACTGGTTCGAAAGCAGTCGCAGCGACACCCGTCTCGACCCATTGCTGCGCGCTGGCATTGCCCATTTCTGGTTTGTGACCCTACACCCCTTCGATGACGGCAACGGCCGCCTGACTCGCGCCATCACCGACTTGGCGCTGGCCCAGGACGAACAGCAGACCATTCGTTTTTATGCCATGTCAGCGAGCATCCTCGACGACCGCGCCGGCTATTACCACATCCTCGAAGCCAGCCAGAAAGGGACGCTGGATATCACCGCCTGGCTGCAGTGGTTCCTCGCAACACTACTCAAAAGCCTGGAGCAAGCCCTTGCCCGCATAGGCCGCGTGCTGAACAAAGCGCGCTTCTGGCAAGCGCACCGCAATCACGCTCTGTCGGCTGAACAGATAAAAGTGCTCAACCGCTTGCTCGATGGCGGCGAACGCGGCTTTGAAAACGGTATCAGCGCAGCCCAATACCAGGCCGTCGCAAAAGTCTCCAAAGCTACCGCAACCCGTCATCTGGGAGACCTTCTTGAGAAAGGCTGCATAACCCGCCTACCGGGTGGCGGACGCAGCACCCGTTATCAGGTTAACCACGCAGGTTGTTAGCAATCTGGACAAAACAAGAGGTCTTCACCCAGCCAAGATCCCCCCAATCATCGATGCAGTTAAGGATTTCTAAAATGGACGCGTCCACGGCACAGTTGATTTCTGTGCCATTTAGCGTCAGCCATTTCGATGATTGCCGCAATGCAGGGTCGAGCTCGGTTCTCGTGATCACAGGCACTGGTGCGCACCTGAGTAAGCACGGCTTGCTCGACAGTGTGAGGTGTGGATAGGCTAATGCATTCACTTCATGCGCCGTACTACGCGGCGCACACCCGAGAGTCTCCATGTCCGACAGCCGTCCCGTCGCCCTCGATGAAATCGACCGCCAACTGATTTCGCTACTGCAGATCAATGCCCGCGAAAGTGTCGCCATGCTTGCCCGGCAGCTAGGCATCGCACGCACCACGGTGACCTCGCGCCTGGCGCGTCTGGAAAAGACCAAGGTCATCAGCGGCTATGGCGTACGCCTGGGTCAGCGTCTGATCGACGGCGGTTTGCAGGCCTATGTCGGGATCAAAGTGCAACCACGCTCGGGCAAGGACGTGGTGCGCCGCCTGAGTGCCATGGGACAAGTCCAGCAACTGTGCGCGGTGAGTGGCGAGTTCGACTACGTGGCCTGGCTGCGCAGTGATTCGCCGGAACAGCTGGACCAGTTACTCGACCAGATCGGCAGTGTCGAAGGTGTGGAAAAGACCACTACCTCGATCATCCTCAGCAGCAAGGTCGACCGAGGGTAGGAGCGGGCTTGCCCCGCGATGAGGCCAGCGCATTCAGCACATACTTTTCGTGGGGCAAGCCCGCTCCCACACAATGAACCCTGCCGATATGACGAACAAACTACTCAAAACGACAACAAACACCACAAATAGACGACACTCTGCATCTTAATTACGTAACTCCCACCCTCTAAACTGACCGCCAGCGTTTTCCTATACTCAAGCTCCGCATCCTGCGCAGCCCTGGCAAGGTCATCTATGAACAAGAACAATCGCCACCCCGTCGACGGCAAGAAACCTGTCACCATCTTCGGCCCGGACTTCCCGTTCGCCTTTGACGACTGGATCGAGCACCCCGCAGGCCTGGGCAGTATCCCGGCCGAGCGCCATGGTGAAGAAGTGGCGATTGTCGGTGCCGGTATCGCCGGCCTGGTGGCGGCGTACGAGTTGATGAGGCTGGGCCTCAAACCGGTGGTCTACGAAGCGTCGAAGATGGGTGGCCGCCTGCGCTCGCAGACCTTCGAAGGCACCGACGGAATCATCGCCGAACTTGGCGGTATGCGTTTCCCGGTATCGTCCACGGCGTTCTATCACTATGTGGACAAGCTGGGCCTTGAGACCAAGCCCTTTCCCAACCCGCTGACGCCGGCCTCAGGCAGTACGGTCATCGACCTGGAAGGTCAGACCCACTACGCGGAAAAACTCTCCGACCTGCCGAAACTGTTCCAGGAAGTCGCCGATGCCTGGGCCGACGCACTGGAAGATGGCGCCCGTTTCGGCGACATCCAGCAGGCGATCCGCGATCGTGATGTGCCACGCCTCAAAGAACTGTGGAACACCCTGGTGCCGCTGTGGGACGACCGCACCTTCTACGACTTCGTCGCCACCTCCAAGGCCTTTGCCAAGCTCAGCTTCCTGCACCGGGAAGTGTTCGGCCAGGTCGGTTTCGGCACCGGCGGCTGGGACTCGGACTTCCCCAACTCGATGCTGGAAATTTTCCGCGTGGTGATGACCAACTGCGACGATCACCAACACCTGGTGGTCGGTGGCGTCGAGCAGGTGCCGCTGGGCATCTGGCGCCATGTCCCCGAGCGTTGCGCGCACTGGCCGCAAGGCACCAGCCTCAGCTCGCTGCACCGTGGCGCGCCGCGTCCGGGGGTCAAGAGCATCGCCCGCGACGCCGACGGGCGCCTGGCAGTGACCGACAACTGGGGCGACACCCGCCACTACGCCGCCGTGCTCACCACCTGCCAGAGCTGGCTGCTGACCACCCAGATCGAATGCGAAGAATCGCTGTTCTCGCAGAAGATGTGGATGGCCCTGGACCGCACCCGCTACATGCAGTCGTCGAAAACCTTTGTCATGGTCGACCGGCCCTTCTGGAAAGACAAAGACCCGGAGACCGGCCGCGACCTGATGAGCATGACCCTGACCGACCGCCTGACCCGTGGCACTTACCTGTTCGATAACGGTGACGACAAGCCGGGGGTCATCTGCCTGTCCTACTCGTGGATGAGCGATGCCCTGAAGATGCTCCCGCACCCGGTGGAAAAGCGCGTGAAGCTGGCGCTCGATGCGCTGAAGAAGATCTACCCGAAAGTCGACATCGCCGGCCACATCATT
>JBOICD010000038.1:0-13658 GCA_050739855.1 Pseudomonas sp. | reverse complement strand
CTGGAAGCAGATCCAGTCAATGCCCAGGCCTATGTCGAAGCCGAGGCGCTGTGGCAAGGCGACACCGTGCGCCAGGCCGCCAACCAGATCGCCCAGGCCTACCGTCCTTCGCGCCTGACGCGCTTGCGCCCGCACTGGAAGCCCCTGGCTGCAGCTGCGGTACTGCTGATCGGAGTGTTTACCGTCGGTAACCTGCCGGTGCGCCTGCAGGCCGATTACCTGACCGTGGTCGGCGAGCGCCAGCGCCTGCAGCTTGAGGACGGCTCCAGGGTGCTGCTCAACACCAACACCGCATTCTCCAGCGACATCGATGCCCGTCAGCGTGTCGCCCGCCTCTACCAGGGCGAAGCGTTCTTCGAGGTGCCCGCCGGCCGTAACCAGCCGCTGGAATTGCAGGCAGGCCCGCTGCGCGCCAGTGTGCGCGACAGCGATTTTGCCGTGCGCTACCTCGATGGCGAAGCCCAGGTGCGGGTGCAACGCGGCGATGTCGACCTGCAGGCCAGCAGCGACCAGCGCATTCGCCTGTCCAGTGGCGACAGCATTCGGGTCGGCCCCAATGGCTTCGGTCATCGCGAGCGTGTCGACCCGCAGAAAGACCTGGCCTGGGTCCAGGGCCGCCTGATCTTCGAGAACTGCCCGCTGAACCAGGTGCTGGCCGAGCTGCGCCGCTACTATCCGGGCCTGATCATCTCCGGTAACGAGCGCCTGGAGCAGGTCGCGGTCACCGGCAACTACCGCCTCGATCAACCCGTGGAAACCTTGCGGGCCCTGGCCCACATTACTTCGGCGCAGCTGCACGAGTTCCCCGTAGTGGTCATTCTTAACTGACCGGAAAGTTTTTTTACGCGATCCCCTGAGGCGATACGTCTCGTTATAGCCAATGCAACTGATTCTTATTTTTGAATCAGTCAGCACCTATAACATTCGCGCGACAGGGAGCGCTTTCGATGCCAACCGGTTTCACTCGTCGGTCTTCAGACACCTCACGTACACCTGGCCTGCAGCGTTGCACGCTCTCCCTGTTGACCCTGGCCATGCTCGCCAGCGGCGCCTGCAGCCTGCCGGCACTGGCCGCCGAACCGGCCCAGGCCAGCGCCCCGCGCATGGGCGACTATCGCTTTGCAATTGGCCAGCAGCCGCTGGTGTCGGCGCTCAACGCGTTTACCGCAGTGACCGGCTGGCAGGTCGGGCTGTCGGCCGAGCTGGCAGAAGGCGTCGCGTCGCCAGGCGTGCAGGGCTCGCTGAAACCGGAGGCCGCCTTGCAGCGTCTGCTCGCCGGCACCGGTCTGAAGTACCGCACGCTCAGTGCTGGTAATGTGGTGCTCGAGCGCAGCAACTCCAGCGCCATCGCCCTGCAGCAGATCACCGTCAGTGCTACCCGCAGTGCCCAGGACATCAGCCAGGTGCCGAGCACGGTCTCAGTACAGACCCGTGAGCAGCTCGACCGCCAGAACGTCAACAACATCAAGGAGCTGGTGCGTTACGAGCCTGGCGTATCGGTGAGTGGCACCGGCCAGCGCAGCGGCCTGAATGGCTACAACATTCGCGGTATCGACGGTGAGCGCGTACTGACCCAGATCGACGGCGTGTCGATTCCCGACAGCTTCTTCTTCGGCCCCTACGCCCAGACCCAGCGCAATTACGTCGATCCAGAGATCGTCAAGCGCGTGGAAATCCTCCGTGGCCCGGCGTCGGTGCTGTATGGCAGCAACGCCATCGGCGGTGCGGTCAGTTACTTCACCCTCGACCCGGACGACATCATCAAGCCGGGCCAGGACGTCGGCGCGCGCCTGAAGACCGGTTACAGCTCAGCCGATGAAAGCTGGCTGAACTCGGCCACCGTTGCCGGGCGTCAGGGCGGCTTCGATGGCCTTTTGCACCTGAGCCAACGCAATGGCCATGAGACCGAATCTTACGGCAGTCACGGCGGAACCGGCCTTGAGCGGACCGAGGCGAACCCTGAAGACGTGCGCACCACCAACATCCTCGCCAAAGCCGGCTGGAACTATGCCGACGACGCGCGCCTGGCCTTGACCTACGAGCACTACAAGGACGACCGCGACCTGGATCAGAAGAGCGCCGTGGGCGGGCCTTTCATCCCTGGCTTCGGTGCCATGAACTCCTACCGCGACCGTACCGGCAATGACACCGTGACCCGCGAACGCTTCGGCATCAACCACGAGTTTGCCTTGGGCAGCCTGCTCGCCGACAACATGAAGTGGAGCCTGAACTATCAGATTGGCAAGACTGACCAGCGCACCGAAGAGCTGTATGTTGCCGGTGGGCGCCAGGTCTTCCGTGATCGCCAGACCACTTACAAGGATCGCCAGTGGGTCTTCGATGCCCAACTGGACAAAGCCTTCAGCATTGGTGAGACCGAACACCTGCTGACCTATGGCACCACCCTCAAGCAGCAAAAAGTCACCGGTTCGCGCAGCGGCTCCGGTACTTGCCTGAACGTCGGCGGCACCTGTAGAGCCATCGGCGCCGACAGCCCGCGTGATGGCCAGGTACTCGTCAGCGACTTCCCGGACCCGACCGTCAATACCTACAGCCTGTTCGCCCAGGACGAGATCCGCTGGAACCAGTGGACCTTCCTGCCGGGTGTTCGCTACGACTACACCCAGCTCAAGCCGCACATGACCGACGAGTATCTGCGCGGGGTCGAAGCATCAAGCAGCGACCCGGTTGACGATGACCAGAAGAAGTGGCACCAGGTATCGCCCAAGTTCGGCGTGACCTATGCGTTCAATGACAACTACACCTGGTACGGCCAGTACGCCGAAGGCTTCCGTACGCCGACGGCCAAAGCACTCTATGGCCGCTTCGAAAACCCGGGCCTGGGCTACAGCGTCCGTGGCAACTCCAACCTGGAGCCGGAAACCAGCAAGAGCTACGAAACCGGTCTGCGTGGCAACTTCGACGCCGGTAACTTCGACGTGGCGGTGTTCTACAACAAGTACCGCGACTTCATCAACGAAGACGCCGTGCAGGGCAGCAACCTGGGCCAGACCTTCGAGGCCAATAACATCAAACACGCCATCATCAAGGGTGCCGAGTTCAAGGGCCGCCTGAACCTGGATGCCTTTGGCGCGCCACACGGCCTGTACACCCAGGGCTCGCTGGCCTATGCCTACGGCCGTAACGAGGACACCGGCCAGCCGCTCAACAGTGTCAACCCGCTGACTGCAGTGATGGGCCTGGGCTATGAGCAGGAACACTACGGCGGACTGCTGAGCTGGACCCTGGTCAAGCGCAAGGATAGAGTCGACGACACCACCTTCTTCGCGCCCGACGGCACCAGCAAACAATTCCGCACGCCGGGTTACGGGGTGCTCGACCTGACCGGTTACTACAAGGTCACCGGCGACATCACGGTCAACGCCGGTCTGTACAACCTGACCGACAAGAAATACTGGCAATGGGATGACGTGCGCGGCTACGACGGCCTCGGTGAAGCGGCTGTCACCTCACCCGCCAACCTCGACCGCCTGACCATGCCTGGGCGTAATTTCGCCATCAATCTGATCTGGGACATTTAAAAAGCATCGCGGGGCAAGCCCGCTCCCACAGTTCACCCTGTAGGAGCGGGCTTGCCCCGCGATGGGGTGAGGATTTTTTACTGTCGCACGTCACCTTGTTCGTCTAGTCACTAGACACGCCCATTTCGCAAGGAATCACCATGACCGCCGCCACCACCACCGAACGCGCCAGCCTGCGTTCGCAACGCCTGAACCAGCTGACCCATGCCCCGCATACCGAGCTGGACGCCCTGGTCAAATCCCACGCGCCGTTCGAAACCCGCGAGAGCTTCGCTCGCTTCGTCGTCGCCCAGTACCTGTTCCAGAACGAACTCAAGGCGCTGTACACCAACCCCGATCTGATCGCCATCGTTCCGGACCTGGCCGAACGCTGCCGCGCCGAACAGGCCGGCCTCGACCTGGCTGACCTCAACACCGAGATCCCCGCCGACTTCGCCGGCGCCGTGCAGAACCCAAGCCTGGGTGAAGCCATGGGCTGGATCTTCGTTTCCGAAGGTTCCAAGCTCGGCGCAGCGTTCCTGATCAAGCGCGCGGTGGTCCTCGGCCTGTCCGACAGCTTCGGTGCCCGCCACCTGGGCGAACCGGCCGGTGGCCGTGCCGAAGGCTGGAAGCAGTTCACCCGTATCCTCGACAGCCTGGAGCTGAGCCCTGAAGAAGAGGCCAAGGCCGAACAAGGCGCCGTAGCCGCGTTCGAGCGCTTCACCGAACTGCTCAAACACGCTTACGCGACTGCGCCTAAAGCCGAACTGGCCTGATGCGCCGTACCCGGTTACCCTCGTGGTAACCGGGCCTTACCCGTGCTACCGACGACCCCATGACCCGCCCCTCTGCCTCGAAACTCTCCCGTGTGCTGTTTGGCCTTCTGGCCTACGTCAGCCTGGCCATCGGCCTGGTCGCAATCGTCGTGCCCGGCTTGCCCACCACCGAGTTCATTCTCCTCGCCGCCTGGGCCGCGACCCGCAGTTCGCCGCGCCTGAGCGCCTGGCTGGAAAACCATCGACTGTCCGGCCCGATCCTGCACAACTGGCGTAATGGCAAAGTCATCCAGCGGCGCGCCAAACTCAGCGCCACCGTCAGCATGCTGGTGTGCGCCAGCCTGATGCTGGTGTTCCTTGAGCACCGCTGGCCGGTGTTTCTCGCCATCGGCGGCATGACCCTGGGCAACCTGTGGATCTGGTCACGGCCAGAAGCCGCGCCCTTGAGCCTTGACGACCGCTCATCGGCAGGCACTCATGGTTAACGCTATAAAGCCGATGCCCTGATATCGCTAAATGGATGTGGCGAATCGAACCTTTCCCCCGGTTCGGTCCCCCTTCTGGCCTGTCTTTAGCGAGTACGTCCATGTTTGACACGCTCTCCATCCGCCTGAAAATCGTGCTGCTCTCCGGCCTTTGCCTGCTCGGCGTGGTCGCATTGGTCGTCGGTATCAATCTTTACCAATCGCGGCAGAGCGATGAGCTGGTCGGCGATGCCAGCACCACCATGCTCACCCGCAACGTCCAGGCGCTGCTACAGGCGCGCGCCGGGGAGAAAGCCGAGATGCTGCGGCGCACCTTCAGCGACAACCAGACTGTCATTACTGCCCTCGCCGATCAGGTTCAAGACTTACGGCAACTGGCCAGCAACCGCGGCCTGAGTACAGGCGATTTGCGCGCAGCAATCAACCAGAGCCTGGCCACCAGCTTCAAACGCAACCCGCAGGTACTCGGTATCTGGCTGGCGTTCGAGCCCCAGGCCATGGACGGTGACGACAGCGCCTTCGCCAACGACGCCAAGCACATGAGCAATGAAAGCGGCCGTTTCGCCAGCTACTGGAGCCGAGCCCAAGGCGAGGCATTGAACACCGTGATCAGTGATGTCGACCTGAACAAGACCGACATCAACCTCAGTGGCACGCCCTACAACGTCTGGTACACCTGCTCACGCAACAGTGCCCGCCCTTGCCTGCTCGAGCCCTACTCCGACACCGTCGGCGGCAAGCAGATGCTGATGACCAGCATCACCGTGCCACTGCTGCAAAACGGCAAGGTGATCGCTGTGGCCGGCGTGGACATTTCTCTCGATGCACTCCAGGCCGCTGCCGCCAAGGCCCAGAAGGAGTTGTTCAATGGCGCCGGACATTTGATGATCGTCGCGCCTAGCGGACTGCTGGCGGCCAACAGCGACGATGCCGCCAAGGTCGGCAAAAACATTGGCCAGACCCTCGGCCTGGAGGGCCAGCAGGCAGTGCAGAAACTCGCCGCCAACCAGCCGCTGATCCTTGAGCAGGGCGAAACCATCCGCGCCCTCACCCCCGTGCAACCGACTGCCGACAGCAAAGCCTGGGGCATCGTCATCGACTTGCCCAGGCAGGTGCTGCTGGCGGATGCCATCAGCCTGCAAGACACCCTCGAGCAGGCCCGCACCAGCGGCACCCTAAAGGTGGTGCTGTTCGCCACCCTGGCCGGTCTTGGCGGCCTGCTGTTGATGTGGCTGACCGCAACCGGCGTGACCCGCCCGCTCAATACCGTGGCCAGCATGCTCGAAGACATTGCCAGCGGTGACGGCGATCTCACCCAGCGCCTGCGCTACGCCCGCCAGGATGAACTGGGCCGCCTGACCTCGGGTTTCAACCGCTTCCTCGACAAACTGCAGCCGACCATCGCCCAGATCAAGCAGAGCATCACCCAGGCCCGCAGCACTGCGGACCAGTCCTCGGCCATTGCCCAGCGCACCAGCGAGGGCATGCAGGTGCAATTCCGCGAAATCGATCAGGTCGCCACCGCCTCCAACGAAATGAGCGCCACCGCCCATGACGTCGCCAACAGCGCCGCCAGCGCCGCCGATGCCGCGCGTGGCGCCGACCGCTCGGCCAAAGACGGGATGGCAATCATCGAGCGCAGCACCCGCGATATCACCTTGCTGGCCGATGAGGTAAGCAAGGCGGTGACCGAAGTCGAAGTACTGGCGCAGAACAGCGAAAAGATCGGCTCGGTGCTGGAGGTGATCCGCAGCATCGCCGAACAGACCAACCTGCTGGCCCTCAACGCTGCGATCGAGGCGGCCCGCGCCGGTGAAAGCGGACGTGGCTTTGCCGTGGTCGCTGACGAGGTGCGCAACCTGGCCCGTCGCACCCAGGATTCGGTCGAAGAAATCCGTCAGGTGATCGAACGCATCCAGAGCAACACCCGTGAGGTGGTGGCGACCATGCATTCAAGCCACGGCAAGGCCCAGGAAAACGCCGGACAGATTCACCAGGCGGTCGAAGCCCTGGACCGGATCAGCGAGGCGGTCACGGTCATCAGCGACATGAACCTGCAGATCGCCAGCGCCGCCGAACAGCAAAGCGCGGTGGCCGAAGAGGTCAACCGTAATGTCTCGGCGATCCGTGGGGTGACCGAGACGTTGACCGGGCAAGCCGCTGAATCGGCCCAGGTGAGCAGCCAGCTCAATACCCTGTCGTCGCAGCAGATGGCGCTGATGGATCAGTTCAGGGTTTGAGCGGTTGGCTCAAGGTGGTCGATCAGTAACTCAGGTCGACCTTGCCGGCTTTCACCGTATGCTTGTCGTCAAGGAAGGTGAACTCGAATTCAGCCTTGAATGTTCGCTTCTCCTTGTTCCAATCGACCGCCTTCAGGCCATCGTTTTTGGCCAACAAAAGCTCTTGGCCTCTTTTGAAGAACCCAACGTAATTTTCAGGGTTTGTATTGGAAATACGCAGCATAACCCCTTGTACACTAGGTTCCTGGCCTTCAATGGTTTGCCAGGCCAACAGCCGGTGAAAACCGGAACCCTCGCCCTCCGGTACAAAGGAGATGTTGGAGGCTTCAAACAATCCGTAGTTCGGGAATACAGGTGGATCCACGGTGGCCGACACTGTGCCTGTTCCAGCCTTGATGTCCTTCAGATCGCTCAGCTCGCCGAACTCTAACGTCAACTCCCCGCCCGTGATCGCGTACTTATCCCGTAATCTGTAAGTACCGCTGAACTCGAAGTTAAAGGTCACAGAGTGCTTGTCTTTACCCCACTTAAAACCGGTCAGCTTCCCTTCTTCAGCAGGCCCTCCATTAGCAGTATCTGCCTTTTGGTCGATGAAATGAGCTCGGATACCTTCCGGCCCAGGGTCACCAGGCAAAATGGGGTGCTCGCCGTCGGGGGTATTACAGGGGATTCTCAGGAAGATCGCTTCAAATGATTTTTCGTCACCTTGCTGCGCCCAAATGTGAAGCTCATCGTTCAACTTGTAAACATCAAAAAAGGTAGCGTTGAATTCCCCGGCCGGTAAGCCCGGCCGAGTCAGTTTCGCGGTGACACTACCGGTGGCCCGGGCACTTTTTTGCGTCTGTTCAGCGATTGTCATGAGCGTTCTCGCAAATCGTCGTTTATCAATGGCCACCAACGCATGGCGACCGCCTGAGACCCGACGTTAGGCGTTTGGCGTCTACTCTCACAACTGGCAAAAATGCTAGGTACACATGGACCAAAGCAGCAGGTTACAAGCTCAACAATCCGCTATAGAGCGCGTAGGCTGCCATCCCCGCTCCCACCAGCACCGCTGCGAAGATCAGCTTCTCCCAATGAGTAAACAGCGTCTGCCCCTGCTCATGCTTGGCCCGGGCAAACAGGATCACCCCCGGCGCATACAACAACGCCGAAAGCAGCAGGTACTTCAAGCCACCGGCATACAGCAGCCAGATCGCGTAGACCAGGGCGATCCCGGCGATCAACAGATCTTTGCGCCGCGCCCCGGCATGGCCTTGGTAGGACTCCCCACGCACCGCCAGCAACACGGCATAGGCCGCCGACCACAGGTAAGGCACGAGGATCATCGACGACGCCAGGTAGATCAGGCTGGTGTAGGTGCCGGCCGAGAACAACGTGATCAGCAAGAACAGCTGAATCATGATGTTGGTCAGCCACAGCGCATTGGCTGGCACGTGGTTGGCATTTTCCTTGGCCAGAAAACGCGGCATGGTCTGGTCGCGGGCGGTGGCAAAGAGGATCTCGGCGCAGAGCAAGGCCCAGGACAACAAGGCACCGAGCAACGAAATCGCCAG
The DNA here is from genome assembly GCA_050739855.1 of Pseudomonas sp. Classification (GTDB taxonomy): domain Bacteria; phylum Pseudomonadota; class Gammaproteobacteria; order Pseudomonadales; family Pseudomonadaceae; genus Aquipseudomonas. The sequence continues at coordinate 5,080 of JBOICD010000038.1, read as the reverse complement.
GCCGATGCTGATCAGCAAAGCGCCCCAGGGCCCGACGATATGTTCCAGCACCGAGGCCAGCGACGGGTTCTGCAGCGCCGCCAGTTCCGGCTGGGTCATGACCCCCAGCGACAGCACGTTGACCAGTACCAGCAAGGCCAGCACACCAATGAAGCCGATCACCGTGGCCTTGCCCACGTCCGAGCGCTTCTGTGCCCGGCCTGAGTAGACACTGGCGCCCTCGATACCGATGAACACGAACACGGTCACCAGCATCATGTTGCGCACCTGATCGAGCACGCTGCCGAATTTCGGGTTGCTCAACCCCCAGATATCGCGAGTGAAGATATCGGCGCGAAACGCCACCGCGGCAATGACGATAAACATCACCAGCGGCACGATCTTGGCCACGGTGGTCACCTGGTTGATGAACGCGGCCTCCTTGATCCCGCGCAGCACCAGAAAGTGCACGGCCCACAGCAGCAACGAAGCGCAGGCAATGGCGATCGGCGTGTTGCCCTCGCCGAACACCGGAAAATAAAAGCCCAGGGTGCTGAACAACAGGACGAAGTAGCCAACGTTACCCAGCCAGGCACTGATCCAGTAGCCCCAGGCGGACGAGAAACCCATGTAGTCGCCGAAGCCGGCCTTGGCGTAGGCATACACCCCCGAGTCGAGCTCCGGTTTGCGATTGGCCAGGGTCTGGAACACAAAGGCCAGGGCGAGCATGCCCACCGCCGTGATTCCCCAGCCGATCAGCACTGCACCCACGTCGGCGCGAGCAGCCATGTTCTGCGGCAAGGAGAAAATCCCGCCACCGATCATCGAACCGACCACCAGGGCGATCAACGCCCCCAGGCGCAGTTTTTGTCCAGATTCGGACATGAAATCCCCCTTTCTGTCTTGGCTTTGTAACCTCAGCGGCACACCCTGAGTTAAATATATGCACAGTCTAGGCGTTTATAGATATTCCGTCTTTAAAACTATAGCCATCATAACTATGGCGTCTATGCCAGACACACTAAATGGTGAGTTTTGTGCACTATTTCCGCCCCCTAAAGTAAATAAGAAAAAATCTCGTCAAAAATTTGCTAAAGCTGTGAAACGGGCTAGCTTCATATCTCGCAGGCTGTCAGAGCGAATGCTCTAAACACCATGGAGGTGCCTGTGCACGAGGCTTTCAGCATTGCCATCGGCATTCTCCGGGAGAGCTCTTTCAGTCAAGGACAGCAACGGATTGCCCTATTAACTGACCTGAATCAGCTTATGAATACGCCGCTGGATTTACTCTAGCGTCATCTCTTCTCCTGATACGGAGTTATTCGATGTCAGACGCTCCCGGAAAACTACGACTTGGTGCCCTGGTCGCACTTGTAGTCGGTTCTATGATCGGCGGCGGGATCTTTTCGCTGCCACAAAACATGGCTGCCAGCGCTGATGTAGGCGCTGTTCTGATCGGTTGGGGGATCACCGCGATCGGCATGCTGACCCTGGCCTTTGTGTTCCAGACCCTGGCCAACCGAAAGCCGGATCTGGACGGCGGTGTGTATGCCTACGCCAAGGCTGGATTCGGCGATTACATGGGTTTCTCGTCCGCCTGGGGCTACTGGATCAGTGCCTGGCTGGGCAACGTCGGCTACTTCGTCCTGCTGTTCAGCACCCTGGGCTACTTCTTCCCGATCTTTGGCGAGGGCAACACCCCGGCAGCGATCATCGGCGCCTCGGTCTTGCTCTGGGCCGTGCACTTTCTGGTGCTGCGCGGGATCAAGGAAGCGGCCTTCATCAACCTGGTCACCACCGTGGCCAAGGTCGTGCCACTGGCGCTGTTCATCCTGATCGCCCTGTTCGCCTTCAAACTGGATATCTTCACCGCTGACATCTGGGGTTCGATGAACCCGGACCTGGGCAGCGTGATGAACCAGGTGCGTAACATGATGCTGGTCACCGTCTGGGTGTTCATCGGTATCGAGGGCGCGAGCATCTTCTCGGCCCGGGCGGAAAAACGTTCGGACGTGGGTAAGGCCACCGTCATCGGCTTCATCACCGTGCTGCTGTTCCTGGTCCTGGTCAACGTCCTGTCGCTGGGCATCATGACTCAACCTGAGCTGGCCAAACTGCAGAACCCGTCGATGGCCGCCGTGCTTGAGCACGTAGTCGGTCACTGGGGCGCGGTGCTGATCAGTGTCGGCCTGATCATCTCGCTGCTCGGTGCCCTGCTGTCCTGGGTACTGCTGTGCGCCGAGATCATGTTCGCCGCCGCCAAAGACCACACCATGCCGGAGTTCCTGCGCCGCGAGAACGCCAACCATGTCCCGGCCAATGCCCTGTGGCTGACCAACGCCATGGTGCAGATCTTCCTGGTCATCACCCTGTTCTCGGCCAGTACCTACCTGTCACTGATCTACCTCGCCACTTCGATGATCCTCGTGCCTTACCTGTGGTCGGCGGCCTATGCCTTCCTGCTGGCATGGCGTAGCGAGACCTATGAACAAGCCCTGGCCGAACGCAAGAAAGACCTGATCATCGGCGGTATCGCCCTGGTCTACGCGATCTGGCTGCTGTACGCCGGCGGCGTCAAATACCTGCTGCTCTCGGCCCTGCTCTATGCCCCTGGCGTGATCCTGTTCGCCAAGGCCAAGCGCGAGGTCGGCCAACCGATTTTTACCAACGTGGAGAAGCTGCTTTTCGCCGCCGTGGTCGTTGGCGCCCTGGTGGCTGCCTATGGCCTCTACGACGGTTTCCTGACTCTGTAACCCCCGTATTCACAACTTGGAGGAAATAACCATGTCCACGGAAAAAGTTAAGTACGGCGTACATTCCGAAGCAGGCAAACTGCGCAAAGTGATGGTCTGCTCCCCTGGCCTGGCGCACCAGCGCCTGACGCCGAGCAACTGCGACGAGCTGCTGTTCGACGACGTCATCTGGGTCAATCAGGCCAAGCGCGACCACTTCGATTTCGTCACCAAAATGCGTGAGCGCGGCATCGAAGTGCTGGAAATGCACAACCTGCTGACCGATATCGTTGCAAACCCTGAAGCGCTGAAATGGATTCTCGACCGCAAGATCACCCCGGACACCGTCGGTATCGGCCTGACCAACGAAGTACGCAGCTGGCTTGAAGGTCTTGAACCACGCCATCTGGCCGAGTTCCTGATCGGCGGTGTGGCCGGTGAAGACATGCCCGAGAGCGAAGGCTCCGGCGTCATCAAGATGTACCGCGACTACCTGGGCCACTCCAGCTTCCTGCTCGACCCACTGCCCAACACCCAGTTCACCCGTGACACCACCTGCTGGATCTACGGCGGCGTCACCCTGAACCCGATGTACTGGCCGGCGCGACGTCAGGAAACCCTGCTGGCCACCGCCATCTACAAGTTCCACCCCGAGTTCACCGGTGCCGACTTCGAAATCTGGTACGGCAACCCGGACGAGGACCACGGCAAGGCCACCCTCGAAGGCGGCGACGTCATGCCAATCGGCAACGGCGTAGTGCTGATCGGTATGGGTGAGCGCACTTCGCGCCAGGCCATTGGCCAACTGGCGCAATCGCTGTTCGCCAAAGGCGCAGTGGAGAAAGTCGTCGTGGCCGGTCTACCGAAATCCCGCGCCGCCATGCACCTGGACACCGTGTTCAGCTTCTGCGATCGCGACCTGGTCACGGTCTTCCCGGAAGTGGTCAAGGAAATCGTGCCGTTCGTCATCCGTCCAGACAGCAGCAAGCCTTATGGCATGGACGTGCGCCGCGAGAGCAAAACCTTCATCGAGGTGGTCGCCGAATCTCTCAACCTGAAGAAACTGCGCGTCGTCGAAACCGGTGGCAACAGCTTCGCCGCCGAACGCGAACAGTGGGATGACGGCAACAACGTGGTGGCCCTGGAGCCTGGTGTGGTCATCGGTTATGACCGCAACACCTACACCAACACCCTGCTGCGCAAGGCCGGTGTCGAAGTCATCACCATCAGCGCCGGCGAACTGGGCCGCGGTCGCGGCGGCGGTCACTGCATGACCTGCCCAATCGTTCGCGACCCTATCGACTACTAAACGACCATCAACCCGGCCGCGCGCCTCCTAGACAAAGGCCGGGCGCCGGCCGGGCCGATCACCGCATCCAAGGAGAATCATCATGGCGTTCAACATCCACAACCGTAACCTGCTGAGCCTGGAACACCACACCCCTCGCGAGTTGCGCTACCTGCTGGACCTGTCCCGCGACCTGAAACGTGCCAAATATACCGGCACCGAGCAGCAGCACCTCAAAGGCAACAACATTGCGCTGATTTTCGAGAAAACCTCGACCCGCACCCGTTGCGCTTTTGAAGTGGCCGCCTACGACCAGGGCGCCAACGTCACCTACATCGACCCTAACTCCTCGCAGATCGGCCACAAAGAAAGCATGAAGGACACCGCACGGGTCCTCGGCCGTATGTATGACGCCATCGAGTACCGCGGCTTCAAACAGGAAATCGTCGAAGAGCTGGCCAAGTTCGCCGGCGTACCGGTGTTCAACGGCCTGACCGATGAATACCACCCTACCCAGATGATCGCCGACGTGCTGACCATGCGTGAGCACGCCGACAAGCCGATCCACGAGATCAGCTATGCCTACCTGGGCGACGCGCGCAACAACATGGGCAACTCGCTGCTGCTGGTCGGCTCAAAGCTCGGTATGGACGTGCGTATCTGCGCCCCGAAAGCGCTGTGGCCACACGACGACCTGGTTGCCCGCTGCAAGGGCTACGCCGAAGAAAGCGGCGCCCGCATCACCCTGACCGAAGACCCGAAAGCGGCGGTCAAGGGCGTTGACTTCATCCATACCGACGTCTGGGTATCGATGGGCGAACCGGTTGAGGCCTGGGCCGAACGTATCCAGCAACTGCTGCCATACCAGGTCAACGCCGAGCTGATGAAGGCCACCGGCAACCCACGGACCAAGTTCATGCACTGCCTGCCAGCGTTCCACAACTCCGACACCAAAGTCGGCAAACAGATCGCTGAACAGTACCCACACCTGAAGAACGGCATCGAAGTCACCGACGACGTATTCGAGTCGCCAGCCTGCATCGCCTTCGAGCAAGCGGAAAACCGCATGCACACCATCAAG
>JBOICD010000037.1:0-13683 GCA_050739855.1 Pseudomonas sp. | reverse complement strand
CGGCGATCATTTAATTTTTTTGAGTACAGGATTTGAAGGTGGAGCAACTGGCGGACGGCGGTATCCGGGTCGAGGCACTGACAGCCGATTATCAGGCCAAGGCTCAAGAGTGGGCGCAGCGCCTGGACCTGCCTGTGGCGGACGATAACGCTGCTTTCGCCGTACAGGTTGGCGAAAGCGGCCTGCAGATCCAGCAGCTCGGACCGCAGGCGCCCGGCCCGGTACGTGTCGACTTTGTCGAAGGCGCGGCAGCGCACCGGCGGGTGTTCGGTGGCGGCAGCGGGCAGATGATTGCCAAGGCCGTGGGCATTGCCCAAGGTGTGCGCCCGCAGGTGCTCGATGCCACGGCGGGGCTCGGCAAGGATGCTTTTGTCCTGGCCAGCCTGGGCTGCCAGATGACCCTGATCGAGCGCCAGCCGCTGGTTGCCGCGCTGCTGGAGGATGGTCTGGCACGGGCTGCGACTGACGCCGAGGTCGGCCCGATCGTCGCGCGCATGCAGCTGCTCACCGGTAACGCCATCGAGCGCATGCGCAACTGGCAGGGCGAGCCGCCACAGGTGATCTACCTGGATCCGATGTTCCCGCACCGGGACAAGAGCGCCCTGGTGAAAAAGGAAATGCGCGTATTCCGCCCCTTGGTCGGCGATGACCTGGACGCGCCAGCGCTGCTTGAAGCAGCCCTGGCCCTGGCCAGCCACCGGGTGGTGGTCAAGCGCCCGCGCAAGGCGCCGATCATCGACGGGCCCAAGCCCAGCCACAGCCTGGAAGGCAAGTCGAGCCGCTACGACATCTACCCGAAAAAAGCCCTCAAGGCCTGATCAGGGTCGATAGGCGCGCATGAACATCTTCACCACTTCTTCGACATGGGCCTGGGCGGCTTCGGCGTCCAGGGCCGGGGCATAGCCGAGCAGCAGGCGATAGTTCGGCGCGCCCTTGAGCAGGCAGAAGAAGTGTTCCGCCGCCTTGTCGGGATGCTCGATGCGCAGCAGGCCGCGCTGGTCGACGCGCTGCAGCAACACCTCCATTTCGCGCAGGACCCGCAACGGGCCGGCTTCGAAGAAGATCTGGCTGAGCTTGGGGTCCTGGGTGCCGAGGGTCATGATCAGCCGGGTCAGTTGCACCGACTGGTCGCTGCTGATCAACGCCTGGAAACCACAACCGATGTTGAGCAGCACCTGCTCCAGCGGCACACCGTCGGGCAGCTCGAAGATCAGCTCCGGCAACTGCGCCGTGCAGGTGGCCGAGATCGCCGCAGTGAACAGCGTCTCCTTGTCAGTGAAGTGGCTGTAGACCGTCAATTTTGAAACACCTGCCGCTGTCGCGACCGCATCCATGCTGGTGCTGGCATAGCCAAGGGTAAGAAACAGCTGCTTGGCCGCCTCGAGAATGGCCTGGCGCTTTGCCAGGTCCTTGGGTCGGCCGGGGCCGACGGGAGCGGTGAGATCGTTGGGCATGGGTGACTTGTACAGTTCCGGTAAGTAGTCATAGTACATCGCCGGACCGGCGGTGGCAGGCAGATATCATCATAACGAAAATCCGTTGAAAGGTTTCCCTCGACGAATTTCACAGTCTGGCGGATCGCCGCAACGCCGGTAGCCAATACTACTGTATCGCCTTGATCGTATGCGGCACTGCTTCGAGGTTGTTTATCATTTTGGCGATTGAGGGTCCTGAGCTATAGAGCGCTTTACGGAGTACTGATTTTCGTCCGGCAGCTAGCGGTGTAGTTTCTGTTGTAAGTTAATGCTTTTAAATAGGGAAATGCATCCACTGTTAAAAAGACAAGAAAAAACTGTGGGGGTGGGCGTCGTTATGATATTTCTATTTATAACTTCAATAGGCCGAAGGTTTATAAGGGTAGGTGGTGCTGTCTAAGTGTCAGTACAGCGAGCGACCTTGCACGGTTTAGTTTGAACGGCGAACTCAGTCGCCTTGTATAAATGAAAAACAGCCCATGGATAAGGGGGGTCAAGTGCGTATGCATCTGGTAAAGCGCCAATCTCCGCAATGGAGTGCGGCACAGGAATTTGTAAAACTGCGGTACAAAAATGCATATGAGGCAGTCATCGCGCCGTCGCCAGACTACTTTCTGGTTGTGTCGAAAAATGTGGGGGCTATAGGAGCATGTGCTGGAATCTGGTTCGCCGACGAGCATCAATTGTTTTCTGAAAACTATCTAGGCATAACCTGCGAATCCATGATATCCGGGCTGGAGTCCCGGCCAGTCGAGCGTCGTGCCATCGCCGAGATTGGTGGTGTCGCATCGGTTAATAGTTCCGCCGGTCGATGTATGTTCAAGATGTTATCTGTCGTTAGTTGGTGCCTGGGGGCGCAGTTCCTGCTATGTACCTCAAATCCACGGTCAATTAAAGTAATGGCGCAGTGCAAGGTGGAATTTATACCGATTTGTACGGCGGATATTGAAAAAGCACCTTCGGTTGATGGCATAACGTGGGGAAGCTATTACGACGATCAACCGGTGACAGGGTATATTCGGCTTGAGGAAATGAGCGCGCATTATCGAGAGATGATGTTGAGCACAGAATTTCATATTGCTCCGGCGTACAGGAGTATTGATTGATGACTTTTGTCAGGAAGATTTTAGATGGACTCCGCGCTGAGCCGGATACTGTACGTATTATAGATCGTGTTGGAGAGGGGAACGCGCGCCTTGATGGGAGGACGATTCACCAACGCGTGTTGCAGTTGGGCAACTATCTTGATGGGTTGCAGCTGCAGCAAGATGCTGTTGTTGGCATCGTAATGTCGAACAGCGCAGACTGGGTGATTGCAGATTTGGCCTGCCTCGCATTTGGCTACACTACACTACCTTTGCCGCTGGGCTTTAGTCGGTATCAAGCTGAGTTTCTTGCAGATCGATGCACGGTATTTTTGGTCGATGCACAAGGGAAAGAGGTTTTGCATGATAAATGGCTGCTCGCCGATCTAAATGCTATCCGCGTGAAAGAGGTCTATCAGCAGGCGATATCCGATGACACGCTAGCGTTGGCAGTTCAGGCTGACGACTGGGTATGCAAGATTATCCACACCTCAGGAACCACCAGCCGACCCAAGGGCGTGAAGCAAAGCCTTGGGGGGCTGAGTGTAATGCTGGAATCATTACTTCAGCGCGTCCCTGGAGAAATACATCAGCACTACCTGTCGCTTGTTCCTCTCAGTCTGCTTATCGAGCAAGTAACGGCAATTTATCTGCCGTTGTTGAGTGGAGGAAAAGTCCAGTTTCTCGCACCGGCAGTGCCTCTTATTGGCGAGCGGGAATCGAACCTTCAGGCGCTTATCACACAGGTAGTGGAAAGCGGTGCAACCGCTATGACTGTTCCGCCCGTGATGCTTGAAGAAATACTGGTGCGTGCCGAAACTGATCCGGCACTAGCCTCCTATCTTGAAGCTAACGTGCATATAACCGTCGGTGGAGCGCCTGTCAGTGTACTAATGCTTCAACGTCTCGAGCAAATTGGCATTACCGCGTTCGAGGGCTATGGGCTAAGCGAAAACGGTTCCGTTATTAGCGTTAGTACCCCCGAGGCCCGAAAGATTGGCAGTGTTGGAAGGCCTTTGGCACATGTTGAGGTGAGAATAAATAACGCTGGCCGAATAGAAATAAAAAGCGGGTCGCTATTTGCGGGTTACTCTTGGGTCGATCCAAGTGCATGCCAATTAGGGTCGGATGGCTGGCTAGACACAGGCGACCTTGGGCACATTGACGCTGAAGGTTTTCTTTATGTGAGAGGGCGAGCCAAAAATCTAATCTGCCTACCCAATGGAAGGAATGTATCGCCTGAGCAAGTTGAGGTTGCCTACCGTGGTCAACAGGGTGTGATTGAAGCAATTTTATATTTGACTGATAGCGGTACTCTATCTGTTGCCTTAGTCATCGACTCGGCCTTTGATCGTGTTCAGACAGAGCGCTGGGCTGGCGAATGGTTCTCAGAAATAGAATGTCCGAAAGCGCTGCTGACTCTGCGTCAAGATGACCCTGCGCTATTGGGATTGCGTGGAAAAACAATCATTGAAAAGCGACGCATTTTAGCTGCCGTAGATCAGCACGTTGCAGTGTAATTGAATTGAAAGGGAGTTCAATGTTATGGGTCGTAGCGTTTATTCGGCGTCAGTGATTCGTGATCGCAACAAGGTTTTTGAGCTAGACACTGCCTCTATTTTCATCACCTTGGGGGAAAGTGGGGTGATTGTTTTTCGTGACTGTTTTAATGATGTAGGCGCGTTCTCTTCATTCATTAAAACTCACAGTTCAAGGCTGAGCCTCGACCCCGGGCGAACGCTTGAGGGGGAGTAGCCCAGCTTGTCGACGCTGGTACTGAGCCGGTGGGACTGCATTGCGAAAATGGCAATGCTCCTATTTGGCCAGATCTATCATGGTTTTATTGCCAGAAAGCGCCACTGACCGGTTCGCAAACGACACTGTGCGACGGACAACTGGTCTTGAAAGATTTTTCTCAGCGTCTAGTGGATAAGTTTAGTAACCAAAAAATTCGTTACCGACGCAGCGTTCCAGGTGACAAGTGGCGTCGGATTGTCTGCCACTACAATCCCACCATTAATCATGTTGATGATGTGAAGTTTTCTGACCTTGAATCTATCGTCGGTCTGGAGCCGGGAACGACTGTGACGTATCACGAGGAAAGCGATAGCGTCTCATACATATTTGTTGTCTCAGCTATTCAACGCTCTCCGTTCAACGACAAAAAAGCCTTTGCCAATAGTATCCTCGGTCCCTCTTTCAATTATGAGTCACCTGTTATCGATTTTGCGGATGGTGAAGCCTTCGATGCGACTTTATTGAAAGAGATCGAGGACGTGACCTCACGGCACACCCATATCGTCGGCTGGCAAGACGGTGATGTAGTGATGATTGATAACCGCCGGGTGATGCATGGCCGAGAACGGGTTTTGGATCCGGATCGGAAAATTTTCAATGCGCTGAGCTATCGGTGATGCTGATGAATTACAACGTAGTTTCGAAGGCCGAGCGAGAAACTTTCTGGTTGAGTACTGGCGAACGCCTGTACGATTTAACCGGCGGTTTTGGCTATCAGATACCTGAAGTCCGTGAAGCGGTTGTGAATCAAGTAAAAAATAAAGTAGGGCTATCCAGTCGTGTGCTTTTAAGTACACCGCTCCTTGAACTCTGTGAGGAGTTGTCAAACTGGTTGGGGGCACCCTACGAGAATAGTTACGTGTGCAATAGTGGTGATGAGGCTTTCGAAGGTGCTCTGAAGCTTGCGCGGGCGATAAACCCGAGGCGAAAGACATTGGTTTATGTCGATGGGAATAATTATGGGCAGATGAGCTACGGGCAGCTGTCAAAACGCTCATTTACAGAGAAAGAATCGCTGGACTATTTGGGGGTCCGCGTACGACATATTTCCAACGAATTTGAACTGGAAAACTTCGGGGAATGGGATGACTGCTTCGCTTTTTGCCATGGGCCGTTTATAAACTCTAAAAACGCTGGGCGAATACTAATGTCGCCATCTGTGATTTCCAGGGCCCAGCAAGCCGCTTCCCGGCGAGGTGTATTGAATATTTACAGTGATCTGGATACCTGCCTTGGTCATCTTGGCCATAAGCTGTCCCATGAATACATTGGCGGTTCACCTGATGTGATAGTCATGGGGGGAAGTTTAAGTGGTGGATTTATCCCTGTCGGGACTTACACCACGCGCCACGAGTTGGCAAGCAAGGTGTATGGCAGTAGTTCACCCGCTAAGCACGGGAGTACAACCGCTGGCAATTTTCCTGCGTGTACCGCCGCATTGGCGGCACTGTGTTTTACACAGAAGCAGGCGCTCTGGGATAACGCTTCGGAAAACGGAAAGCTTATCGAGCAGATGCTAAGCGAGTTTAATCCGCAACGCTTTGGTGGTTGGGTTTCGCTGACGTTTGGTAATGATGCGCTTGCTAACGATATATACAAGCGACTGATGGGGGAGGGCTTTCATCTTTGCCCTCCTGAAAGTGATGAACTCATTATTCGTCCGCCGCTTACTGCGCGTAAAGAAGTTGTCACGAATATTGCCTGTTCTATTCTTGAGCTCCTGAAAAATGCAAATGAAGAAGTCGCGTAATGCCTGGGTCGAATCCTGTTATCGCCATTGGACTCCGTCTGCAGCCAAGCTATATCGAATTGCCGGCACTGGCATTGAGCAAAGCGCTAATAACTGCATTGTTACTGACCACCGAGGTAATGACTACATCGATTGCGCATGCAGCTATGGAATCTTTTTGATCGGCCATGGCAATCCGTTGGTGCGTTCGAGTGCAACAGCTCAGCTGAACTCACTGGCAATGCTGCCAACGGGCATGGTTTCCCCTGAGCAGGTAAAGTTGTCTACAAAACTACGGGAAATTGTCCCGGGAGAGTGGGGGGAGGTCAGGTACACGATGACCGGCGCTGAGGCGATCGAGCAAGTACTCCGGTATACGCTTCATGCACAAGCGCCAAAAAGGAAAAAAATCGTGGTAATGCAGCAGTCGTACCACGGGAAAACGCTCGCCACCATGAATATCCTCGGTCAGCAGTACTTGGCCAACGAACATGGCTTGAATCGCAAGGATGTGGTGTTTGTACCCTATGGCGATTTCCAGGCGCTGGATTCGGCTATCACGGCTGATACGGCCGCGGTTTTCATAGAGCCTATTCTCGGAGGCGCGTATTTGCGCCTGCCGCCAGCCGGTTATCTAAAGCGAGTCCGCGAGCGCTGCGATGCGACCGGTTCACTCCTCATCGCTGATGAAATCCAGACAGCCTTTGGCCGCTGCGGGAAGTGGTTTGCAATTGAGTACGAGGATGTTGTACCCGATATCATTGTGCTCTCTAAAGGGCTGACCGGCGGATTCGCTGCGATTGGTGCAATCCTCTACGGTGCTCACCTTTCCTCGAACTCGGCCATGGATGCGCCGAGTCAAGGTGGGCAACCTTATGCCTGTGCCGTCGCATTGGCGGCAATTGAAGTACTCGATTCGCAGCGCCTGGTTGAAAACTCAAAGGCTGCGGCAGAAGCATTAGGCGCAGGTCTGCGCGGCTTGGCCAAAAAGTACCCTGCAATCATCAAAGATGCCACTGCCATCGGACTGATGACCGGCATCCGTTTGAACGGCGCAGTATACGAGGCGTTGATATGTGCCGAGTTAGGACGGCGAGGGATTCATGCCGGGCACTCTATGAATGAAAAAGCGACAGAACCGGTGCTCCGATTCTATCCACCTCTTACGATATCGCTCGCGCAAGTTGAGCAGGTGGTCAATACCTTGGATCAAGTACTGGAAATTGTGAGTTTGCAACCCCGTTGGAAGCTCAAGTTGCTCCGGGGGCTTGTCCAGCACCTCTACCGGCTGCCATTTCGTCTCTTGCCGAAAGGAAGCAACGATGATTGAACATATGACCCTTGAGCAGATGGCGGAACATGTGCGGCTCGGTACAATAACCAGTGTAGCGTTAGTAACGCACTATCTGAATGTGATCGATGCGCTTAATCCAAGTCTCAACGCGATTATCCAAAGGCCAACGCGCGAGAATATTTTGCGAGAGGCACAGGCTGCTGACACGATGGCAGCTGAAGGGCTGAAGCTTGGCCCACTCCATGGAGTGCCTATCACCGTTAAAGACGTCTTGCATGTAAAGGGTTACACCCTTTCCCGCGGAGTGGCTGAATTCATGGGGGAGGCGAGTACCGTTGATGCGACTACTGTAGCCAGACTGCGTGAGTCCGGCGCGATTATTTTAGGGCTGACAAATGTTCCAGAGCTTTGTATGTCCTTCGAGAGTAACAATTTGATTTATGGGCGGACCAATAACCCGTTCGACCTGACTCGAACACCGGGTGGGAGCAGTGGTGGCGAGGCAGCCGCAATTGCGGCAGGCCTGTCGCCTGCGGGGTTGGCTTCAGATGCTGGAGGTAGTGTGCGAATTCCGGCTCATTTTACCGGTGTTTGCTCACTGAAGTTGACTCAGGGGCGTGTTCCTCTTACCGGTCAATTTCCAAGAGAGCGTGCGGGTTTGTTCCACCACACCTCAAGTTTCGCGGTAATGGCCAGGTATGTGGCGGACCTGGAGCTGATGGCACGATTGATCGCTGGGCCAGACGGTCATGATCCCGATACCGTGGATGTTCCTTGGACGACGGAGCAACTGGGTACGAGCACGCTTCGCGTCGCTGTAGTGGTGGAGACTGAGCGACTGCGTATTTCGGATTCGGTAAGGTCTGTCCTGACACAGGTTTTGCCTGTCATTCGGGATATAACTGAAAGTCTTACTGAAGATTGTCCTGAGCAGTTCGATGAAGCGAGCGAGGTGATGTGGCGTCTTTTTATTACTGGGGGCGATGCGGCGCAGGGCTGGAAGCAACTCTTGAAAGCTATCGGGAAATCAGAAAGTACGCCTCAGCTACAAGGCCTGATCGAAATGAGCGAGGCGGTTCGGCCCTGTGCTCTGGAAGTGAAACAGGATTGGATAGCCTTTGACCAGTTCAAGTACACGCTTGCTGCATTTTTTCGACAGTATGATTTGCTTATAACCCCGGTCTATCCAGATGTTGCCTTCAAACACGGTGAGTCACTTAATGACCGATCTAAGTATGGATTTGTTTTCCCCTTTAGTCTCTCCGGCTCTCCCGCTGTCGTGCTTCGTGCAGGTATTGATAGATTAACGGGCATGCCGGTGGGAATTCAGATTGTGGCTGCGCACTGGCAAGAAGCTCGACTGCTTGCGTTTGCCCGCAGACTGGAGTCTGTATTACCTGCGTGGGAGCCTGCTCAAATCAGCGAGCCTGCTCAGGTGGCGTCTGAAGCCTGATATCAGTGTGTCAACTGCGAGTCCCTGTCGGCTCGCAGTTGCTGCGGCGTTAATATGGCGTAACTCGATACGCGCAGCGACATGCCTCGAATAGGATATGCTCGGTTTTTTCATACGGTTGCGGCATAGCAAGTGGTGCAGCAATTTTAGATAAATACGAAGACTATTTGTTTGGCGTTGAATCTGGATCTCAACGTTTTTCTGCAGGAGCAACCTTATCATGCATAACATCCCTTCCAAAGTGTGCGTCGTGCTGCTGGCAGTACTGGTCGGCATCAACCTGCGACCGATCATGGCCGCGGTCGGCCCATTGCTGGACCATCTGCAGCGCGACCTTGGGCTGACCAATGCGGAAGGCGGTTTACTGACCACGCTGCCGGTGATGATGATGGGCCTGTTCGCCCTGGCAGGCCCCTGGCTGCTGCGCCTGGTTGGTGAGGTTAAGGGGGTGGCCATGGGCATGGCCCTGATCGCCATTGGCTGTGCTGCCCGGGCCTCCGTCGGATCCGCTGGAGCGTTGATCATAACGGCAATCCTGGGAGGCATTGGCATCGCCATAATTCAGTCGCTGATGCCGGCGTTTCTCAAACGCAACTATCCGCAGAGCGCCGGCATGCTGATGGGGCTGTTCACCACAGGTATCATGGGCGGAGCTGCATTCGCCGCCGCCACCGCCGCGCCCGGTGCTGAAGCCTTCGGGTGGCAGTTAACCCTGGGTTACGCGGCCATTCCGGCGCTGATCGCGCTGGTTACCTGGCTATTTGCTGCAGGCAGCAGCCAAGTCTACCCTGGCGCAGCGCAGTTGCCTTACCGCAATGCACGGGCGTGGTTGCTCCTGGTGTTCTTTGGCATCAGCACGGGGGCTTACACCCTGGTGCTGGCCTGGCTGCCGCCGTTCTATATCGAACTGGGATGGGCAGCAGCGGACGCCGGTTACTTGCTTGGTGCACTGACACTCACCGAAGTGGTTGCCGGACTGCTGGTATCGTCGCTGATCCAGCGCTTCCCTGATCGCCGGCAACCCCTGGCCCTTGCCATTCTATTGCTGATTGCCGGTTTGGCCGGCCTGATGACGGCCCCGAACGAACTGGCAATCTTCTCTATTGTATGTCTGGGACTGGGAATCGGTGCGCTGTTCCCGCTATCGCTGATTGTCACGCTGGACCACGCCAGTTCTCCAGCAAGAGCAGGAGCGTTGCTGGCTTTCGTACAAGGGGGAGGATACCTGATTGCCGCTTCAATGCCGCTGATGGCAGGCTTTGTGCGCGACCAGCTCAGCTCACTGCACTGGGCTTGGGGAGTTATGGTTATTGGCGCTCTGGTGCTGCTTGGGCTAAGCATCTTTTTGCATCCTGATGCGTATCGCCACCCTAACGTAGTGCGCGAGGCCTGAGAACCTCTTGGTTCGCTGCCGAGTGCTGGGATTTCCGAGCTCCCATTGGAGGTGCCTGGTCTTGATTAGGCAACTCCAGGCGGGGCACTCACTGAGGGGCGGGCTTCGTTGATCGGCCTGCTGAATAGCGTGGAACCGACGGTTTTTTCTCTTGGGTGAGCGCTTTCCCGGTGTGCTTTGCTGATTTAATATACTACTCAGTATAAATATTCAAAGCGTCATTCGCGAAAGGTCATTCATCATGTTGCGCCATGCCTTGCCCCTCGCTCTGCCTGTCGGTCTCGCCTTGCTGCTCGCTGCTTGCGGGCAGGAGAGCGCGCCACAGACTTCCCTGCGCCCCGCCATGGTGGTGCAGCCGCATCCGGCCAGCGCCACCGTCGACAGCTACCCGGGCGAGGTGCGTGCGCGCTTCGAGCCGGAGCTGGCGTTCCGTATCGGCGGCAAGGTCAGCAAACGTCTGGTGGAGGAGGGGCAGCGGGTCAAGGCCGAGCAACCGTTGGCCGAACTCGACCCGCAGGATGTGCGCCTGCAGCTGGAGGCCAGCCGTGCGCAACTGGCCGCGGCTGAAGCCAACCTGAGCCTGGTCAAGGCCGAGCGTGACCGCTACAAGACCCTGCTCGACCGGCAGATGGTCAGCCGTTCCCAGTACGACAATAGCGAAAACCTCTATCGTGCCGGTCTTGCCCGCCTCAAGCAGGTGCGTGCCGAATTTGACGTGGCCGGCAACCAGGCTGAATACGCCGTGCTGCGCGCCTCGCAGGACGGGGTGATCGCCAAGCGTCAGGTCGAAGTGGGCCAGGTGGTTGCCGCCGGTCAGACCGTGTTCACCCTGGCTGCCGATGGCGAGCGTGAGGTGTTGATCGGCCTGCCGGAACAGCAGTTCGGGCGCTTCAAGGTCGGCCAGCCGGTGGCGGTCGAGCTGTGGTCGCAACCGGATCAACGCTTCAACGGGCGCATTCGCGAACTGTCACCGTCGGCCGATCCGCGTTCGCGGACTTACGCTGCGCGTATTGCCTTCAGCGCCGGCAAGGTACCGGCGGAGCTTGGCCAGAGCGCCCGGGTGTTCATCCAGCATGCTGAGCAAGTGCCGCTGGCGGTGCCGTTGTCGGCGCTGACTGCCGAGAACGGCCAGACCTACGTCTGGCGCGTTGATGCCAACAACACCCTCAAGCGCGTTGCGGTGCGCGTCGGCCCCTATGGCGAAAACAGTGTGCCGGTGCTCGAAGGCCTCAATGCTTCGGACTGGGTAGTGGCGGCCGGCGTACATGTGCTCCAGGAGGGGCAACAGGTGCGTCCGGTGGATCGTTCCAATCGTGTGGTGAATCTGGCGGCCAAGGAGTAAGTCCCGATGGGTTTCAACCTTTCCGCCTGGGCCCTGCGCAATCGGCAGATTGTGCTGTTCCTGATGATTCTGCTGGCTGTGGTCGGTGCCTTGTCCTACACCAAACTGGGGCAGAGCGAAGACCCGCCCTTCACCTTCAAGGCCATGGTGATCCGCACCATCTGGCCGGGAGCCAGCGCCGAGGAGGTCTCGCGCCAGGTCACTGAACGCATCGAAAAGAAGCTGATGGAGACCGGAGAGTACGAGAAAATCGTTTCGTTCTCCCGCCCCGGCGAGTCGCAGGTCACTTTCATGGCGCGCGATTCGATGCACTCGGCCGATATCCCCGAATTGTGGTACCAGATCCGCAAGAAAGTCGCCGATATCCGGCATACCTTGCCGCCTGGCATCCAGGGACCGTTTTTCAATGATGAGTTTGGTACGACCTTCGGCAACATCTACGCATTGACCGGCGAAGGGTTCGACTATGCCGTGCTCAAGGACTATGCCGACCGCGTGCAGATCCAGCTGCAGCGGGTCAAGGACGTGGGCAAGGTCGAGCTGCTCGGGCTGCAGGACGAAAAGATCTGGATCGAGCTGTCCAACCTCAAGCTGGCGACCCTGGGTTTGCCTTTGGCGGCCGTGCAGCAGGCTTTGGAAGAACAGAACGCCGTCAGCACCGCCGGTTTTTTCGAGACCCCCAGCGAGCGTTTGCAGCTACGGGTAAGCGGACGCTTCGACACCGTCGAGCAGATCGAGCAGTTCCCGATCCGGGTGGGCGACCGCACCTTCCGTATCGGCGATGTGGCTCAGGTGCGCCGCGGCTTCAATGATCCACCCGCACCGCGTATGCGTTTCCTGGGCCAGGATGCCCTTGGTCTTGCCGTGTCGATGAAACCCGGTGGCGATATTCTGGTGCTGGGCAAGGCCCTGGAAGCCGAGTTCGCCCGTATTGCCCATAATCTCCCGGCCGGTATGGAGCTGCGCAAGGTCTCGGATCAGCCCGCCGCGGTAAAGACCGGGGTCGGCGAGTTCGTCCAGGTGCTGGTCGAGGCCCTGGCGATCGTGTTGCTGGTGAGTTTCTTCTCGCTCGGCATGCGTACCGGCCTGGTGGTGGCCCTGGCCATTCCACTGGTGCTGGCGATGACCTTCGCCACCATGTATTACCTGGGGATCGGTCTGCACAAGATTTCCCTGGGGGCGCTGGTACTGGCCTTGGGCCTGCTGGTGGACGATGCGATCATCGCCGTCGAGATGATGGCGATCAAGATGGAACAGGGCTTCGACCGCATCAAGGCAGCGAGTTACGCCTGGACCAGCACGGCGTTCCCGATGCTCACCGGCACCCTGATCACCGCCGCAGGCTTCTTGCCGATCGCCACGGCGCAGTCCAGTACCGGTGAATACACCCGTTCGATCTTCCAGGTGGTGACCATCGCCCTGATTGCCTCGTGGATTGCCGCGGTGGTGTTTGTGCCGTATCTGGGCCAGCGCCTGCTGCCGGATCTGGCCAAGCTGCATGCGGCCAAGCACGGCACTGCCGAGGGCGGTCCTGACCCGTACGGTACGCCGTTCTACCAGCGTGTGCGGCGCCTGGTGGGCTGGTGTGTGGAGCGGCGCAAGACGGTGATCGTGGCGACTATCGCATTGTTCATCGGCAGCATCCTGTTGTTCCGTTTCGTACCCCAGCAGTTCTTCCCGGCGTCCGGACGCCTGGAGTTGATGGTTGACCTGAAACTGGCCGAAGGTGCGTCGTTGAGCAACACCGCCGAGCAGGTCAAACGTCTGGAAGCGATGCTCAAAGAACGTGCGGGTATCGATAACTACGTGGCCTATGTCGGTACCGGTTCGCCTCGCTTCTACCTGCCGCTGGATCAGCAATTGCCGGCGGCCAGCTTTGCCCAGTTCGTGGTGCTGGCCAAGACCATTGAAGAGCGTGAAGCCCTGCGCAGTTGGCTGATTGCCACCCTCGATGAGCAATTCCCTGACCTGCGCTCGCGGGTCACTCGCCTGGAGAACGGCCCGCCGGTGGGCTATCCGGTGCAGTTCCGGGTCACCGGTGAGCACATCGAGCAAGTGCGCGCCCTGGCGCGCAAGGTGGCGGCCAAGGTGCGCGAGAACCCGCATGTGGTCAAC
>JBOICD010000036.1:0-13946 GCA_050739855.1 Pseudomonas sp. | reverse complement strand
ATCGAAGCCCTTCCGGTATTACCTGGAACATCTAACTCATTGAATCTCAAGGAGTTTTCCGCTCCGACTGCGCCGGAAGTGGGGCGAATTATAGAGCGTTTGAATCGAGCGTCAAGCTTTAATTTGGAAAAGCCTATATAAAAGAATAATGTGCACTATATTGCTCATTATTCAGGCTTTGCGCATCATAAGCCACAGACATCGACCTTGTGCGCCCGACCTATCAATAAGGAACACCCATCCACAATGAACGCCCAACCTCGCAGCCTGGCCGCCACGCTGTTCCCCATCGGCCTGCTGCTAATCGCCATGGCTTCGATTCAATCCGGCGCATCATTGGCCAAGAGCATGTTCCCTGTCGTTGGCGCGCAAGGCACCACCACCCTGCGACTGATCTTCGCCAGCGTCATTATGCTGTTGCTGCTGCGCCCCTGGCGTGCGCGCCTGAGCGCCAGCACCCTGCGCACAGTCATCATTTACGGCATGGCGCTGGGCGGCATGAACCTCCTCTTCTATATGTCCTTGCGCACAGTGCCACTGGGGATTGCCGTAGCCCTGGAGTTCACCGGCCCCCTCGCCGTGGCCCTGTATGCCTCCCGGCGTGCGGTGGACTTCCTCTGGATCGGCCTGGCTGTAGTGGGATTATTGTTGCTGATCCCCATTGGCCAATCCGGCGGCGGAATCGACCTGATCGGCGCTGGTTATGCATTGGGCGCCGGCGTATGTTGGGCCCTGTACATCCTTTATGGTCAAAAGGCAGGGGCCGAGAACGGCATTCAGACTGCGGCGCTAGGCGTAATGATTGCCGCCCTGTTTGTAGCGCCCGTCGGCATAGCCCATGCGGGCAGCGCCTTGCTCAACCCGGCACTACTGCCGATTGCTCTTGGCGTCGCGATTCTCTCCACCGCCCTGCCCTACAGCCTGGAAATGGTCGCGCTCACGCGTATGCCCACCAGGACCTTTGGCACGCTGATGAGCATCGAACCTGCTTTTGGCGCACTCTCGGGATTACTGTTTCTCGGGGAAGTCCTGAGCGTTGCGCAATGGCTGGCCATCGGGGCAATCATTGCCGCGTCAGTGGGGGCAACACTGTCAATGCGCAAGGAAAGCCCGGCCCTGGTAGCCGCCGACTGATTTGAGAAATATTTGCATTTAAATCAGAACTGGTCATTGTGCCGCATATCTACGATCTTTAAGCTGTCATGGAACGTCAATCTTGATGTTATCTAATTGACAAGACAGGGATGCAGGAACCATCAGGAATAAGCTACAGACACAGACCCGGGCGACAGATCCGGCACGTATTTAAGGACGGGAATGAAACGAATTTTGCTCATCCTGGCCATGCTGGCCATTGCTGGGTGCGCGGCGACTGCGAAAACTGAAGTCAAGCGCGGCAAGAAAGGCCTGCATATCAGCTGCTCGGGCCTCTCGTCATCCTGGGACAAGTGCTATAGCAAAGCGACCACGGCCTGCGGCGAAAAAGGCTACAAGGTGATTGCCCGCTCTGGCGACGACGACGCGGAGTCTGGTGACTTCCTTTTCGGACTCAACCCGGCCGGATACACCAGTCGCAGCATGATCGTGATCTGCAAATAAAGAACATTCAGCACAAAGGGCAGCCAGATGGCTGCCCTTTATGCTTACGCCGCTACCTTCAGGATCAGAGCGCTTGAGTGCGCGCCTGCAACCATTGCAGCGCTGCTCCATCGAGCAGCGGTGCAAGCCGCTCTCGCACCTGTTGATGGTAGTCATTGAGCCAACTGCGCTCCTGCTCGCTCAACTGCTCCGGCAGCAGACAGCGAGTGTCGATCGGGCACAGCGTCAGGGTTTCGAACTCAAGGAAGTCACCAAACTCACTGCGCCCCACTTCACGGTTGAAAACCAGGTTCTCGATTCGTACCCCCCACTGCCCTGGACGGTAGGTGCCCGGCTCGATCGAGGTAATCATCCCGGCCTGCATCGCTGTCTGCGGTGCCGTTGCCGCCTGGTAGGCAATGACCTGCGGTCCTTCATGCACATTCATGAAGTAACCGACACCATGTCCGGTACCATGACCATAATCGACCTGGTCGGCCCAGATCGGCGCCCGGGCGATAGCATCGAGCAACGGTGAAAGGATGCCTCGCGGGAACCGCGCACGTGACAGTGCAATCACGCCCTTGAGCACCCGGGTACAGTCCTGCTTCTGCTCAAGACTTGGTGTGCCCACCGGCACCATGCGGGTGATATCCGTGGTACCGCCCAGATACTGCCCTCCCGAGTCAATCAGCAGCAAGCCATCGCCTTCGATACGGGCATGGGACGCTTCGGTCGCACGGTAGTGCGGCATGGCACCGTTGGCATTGAAAGCGGCGATGGTCGAGAAGCTCAACGACACGAAGCCGGGGCGACGGGCACGGGCAGCGCTGAGCTGCTCATCGATGGTCAGCTCGGTAACCGACTCACGCCCCAGCGCGGCCTCGAGCCAGGCAAAGAACTCACATAACGCTGCACCATCCTGCTCCATGGCATTGCGGATGTGGTCCAGGTCCTGCGTACTTTTCTGCGATTTGGCCAGGGTCGTGGGGTTGATACCTTCGACCAATCGCACTTCAGTCAACAAACTGTCAATCAACCCCTGGGTAACCCGCGCCGGATCGATCAGCAGGCTATCGCCGCTCGGAACTCCAGCCAATGCCGCATGGATAGCCGTGTAATCGCGCACTTCAACGCCATCGGCCTCGAGCACTTGGTACAGCGATGCATCCAGCTTGCTGGGCGCAACGAAGAGGATCGCCTTGTCCTGGCCAACCAGTGCGAAGGATACGAACACCGGATTGTAGGAGACGTCGCTGCCACGCAAGTTGAACAGCCAGGCGATGTCGTCAAGGGTGGCAATGAAGTGCCAGTCGGCGCCACGTTCGCGTAGCGTTTGGCGCAGCCGGGCAAGCTTTTCAGCGCGACTCACCGTCGCTTCGGGCGGCAGGTGCTGGTACACCGGGTTGCTTGGCAGCTCAGGACGGTCATCCCACACCTGGGCAAGCAGGTCGCTCTTTGTGAGCAGGCGTGCGTTACGGACAGTGAGGTGCTCCGCCAGCTGACGCGCCGAAGCCAACGCCATGACCGCACCATCAACCGCCACCGCACCGCCCTCGGGTACTTGTTCGGCCAGCCAGTCCAGCGGCCCCGGCTTGCCTGGCTGCAACTTCATCAACTGGATGTTGCTACCAGCAAGCTCTTTTTCGGCCTGTTCCCAATATCGGCTATCAGCCCACAGGCCTGCGAACTCTGGCGTAACGATCAAAGTGCCTACCGACCCCTGGAAGCCGGACAACCATTGCCGGCCCTGCCAATACTCCGGCAGGTACTCGGAAAGATGCGGGTCAGCCGACGGCACCAGCAGGGCGTCGACCCCTTCCCGATTCATCACCTGGCGAATCGCTGCCAGGCGTGCGCTCACCGCTCCCTGCGTTGAAGACTGAGTGTTCATGCTGACTCCTGCTACCACGGCATCCGTTGTTATAGCCGCAGATAATGGAGCAGGCTTCAGCCCCCGGCAACCGCCCAGAAAGGTTGCGACTGTAACGAGGCTTTGATTGCCGCCGCAGCCTGATCGACATCCTGCTCCCGGGTATAGCGGCCAAGGCTCAAGCGCATGGTCTGGCGCGCAAACTGCGGCGTGAGCCCCAATGCCAGCAACACATGTGAGGGCTTATTGCTCGACGAGTTGCAGGCCGAGGTCGAAGAGAACGCCAGGTTATCGGCAAGGGTCGCAAAGTGCGGACTCTCACCTTTGAAGGTCAGGCTCAGGGTATGGTCGATGCGCTGCACAGGACTACCGTTGATCTCAAGTCCGGAGATTTCACCAAGCGTTTCAAGCAAGCGCTGGCGCAACTGGCCAATGCGCAGCGCTTCTTCTGTCTGCAGATCACCCGCCAAGGCAAACGCCGCGCCCATACCGACAATCTGATGGGTGGCCAGCGTTCCTGAACGCAAGCCGCCCTCGTGTCCACCACCATGGATCTGCGCGTGAAGCAACGGCCGGGCGTGCTCACCGACATACAAGGCACCGATCCCCTTGGGCCCGTAGACCTTATGGGCCGAGAACGACATCAGGTCTACAGGCCACTGCCTCAAGTCGATATTGAGCTTGCCGGCCCCCTGAGCGGCATCCACATGCAGCAACGCGCCATGATCACGAACAAGCTGACCGATTGCAGCGATATCATTGACGGTGCCCAGCTCATTGTTGACCAGCATCAGTGAGACCAGCTCAGTGTCATCGCGCAGCGCCTCAGCTACAGCCTCAGGGCTGATCAGACCCTGGGCGTCAGGGGCCAGACGCGTCACGGCAAAGCCTGCCTGCTCCAGTTGAAAAACGCTATCAAGCACCGCCTTGTGTTCGATCTGACTGGTGATGATATGGCCAGCCTGGCACCCCTGGGCAACGCCTTTGATCGCAAGGTTGTTGGACTCGGTAGCCCCCGAAGTCCAGACAATCTGCCCGGCCTCGGCACCGACCAGCGTGGCGACCTGGACACGCGCCTGCTCCACAGCCACGCGTGCTTGCTGACCATAGCGGTGCGACCCGGATGCCGGATTGCCAAAGTTGCCCGAGGCACCAAGGCACTCGACCATCACCTTGATGACTCGCTCGTCGACAGGTGTCGTGGCGGCGTAGTCGAAATACAACGGGAAATTGTTCATTGCTGCAGGCTCTCTGGTTGTCCATGCCTAGTAAAGAAGACGCTGCGTTTATATGCGCAGGCAAGAGTTGACTCCATATTGCCTCACACCCAATTAGAACAATAAATTATTAATGCGTATATTTATATAACAAAATTACCATAATTTTGCAGTTGCAGTGAACCTCCGAGCGCTCAGGCCTTCACGTCATCACAGTCCTTGCACGGGGAATCACCTCATACCTAGAGGAACTGACGCCGCCGAGGAACTTGCCCATTCCCTGACCCATCGAATCGTTGACGGCGCTGACCATGCGCTGTCCAGCGACCGCAGTCAGAAAGCCTACAGCTCGATTCTCGGCGCCTGGGTCAGCGAGATGGTCATCGGTGCCCGCCTGGACCACTACCCTCACCACTCACCCTGGTATTGCTGAGCTACCGGCAGCTGGCAGTGCAGCCCCTCCGTCGCGCTGCGTGACAAGCTGCTCAAGGTCTGAAAGGCGGCGAAGTTCACACCCTTGGCCTGATGCTGCTGAATCAATTGCAAGAAGGGTTCCTGTGCAAAGCTGCTGGCCGCCGCCTCCCAGGCGCTGCGCGACTGCCATTGCAGGTACTGCAGTACACGGCAGCCATCAACACTGGCCTGGATGCTCGCACCAAGCAAGCCCGAATGGCGTAGAGCCAGCGCTTCACTTCGCTCGTTCAGTGCCTGGGCCAGCGCGTGCTGACGCTCTGGCATCACCTCGAATTCGATCATCTGGATAAAGCACAAGCTGCGCTCTGAAACCATCATCGGTATTTTCTCCCTGCCATTGAACTTGCGACGCGACGGCAGGCAGGGTAAAACCTCTAGTTAACTCAAGGTCAAGAGATTTATCACCATGCCTCAACCTTGTACCGCCGAGAAGATCATGACCGTCGGCCAGTTGGCTGCCCGCAGCGGGGTTGCGGTCACCGCCCTGCACTTCTACGAAAGCAAGGGGCTGATCCACAGCACCCGCAGCAGCGGCAACCAACGGCGCTACCCCCGCGAAACCCTGCGCCGGGTGGCGGTGATCAAGATGGCGCAGCGTCTGGGCATCCCTCTGGCGACCATTCATGCCGCACTACAGGCACTACCCGTGGGGCGTGCGCCCAGCGTCACGGACTGGCAACGGTTGTCCGAGCAATGGCGCCAGGACCTGACCCGGCGTATCGACAAGTTGCAGGTGCTGCGCGACCAGCTCGATGGCTGCATTGGCTGCGGCTGCATGTCGCTACAGAGTTGTCCGTTGCGCAATTGTGATGACCAGTTGAGTGAGCACGGACCGGGTCCACAGTTATTGGAGCCTGGACCGGAAGCGGCCGATTAGACCAGGCACAGAGCCAGCCCCTGGCAAGGCAGGATCAGCCGATACTGTCTGCCACCCGACGCCGATAGTCACTGGGCGCAAGCCCGGTGACCTTGTGGAAGACCTTGCGAAAAGCGCCCGGGTCTTGATACCCCACTCCCCAGGCGATCTGGTCGATGCTGCGGTTGGTGAACTCGAGCATCCGGCAAGCACGGCCAACCCGCACCTGCTGGCAGTACTCGGTGGGCTTGAGGCCCGTGGCGCTGCGGAAACGACGCAGAAAGGTACGCGACTCCAGGCCTGCGCAGTCAGCCATGACTTTCAGGTTCACCTCCCGCGCACCGCTGCTTTGCAACCAGTGCTGAACCTTGAGCACCGCTTCGTCGCCATGATCCAGGCGCGGACTGAAAACACTGCCGGGGGCGCTGCCAGTCACGCGCTCCACCGCAAGGAAACGCGCGGTCTCGGCAGCCAGGGTCTCGCCCAGGAAACGCTCAACCAACCTCAACCCCAAGTCAGTCCAGGCCATCAGCCCGGCCGAGGTAATGATGTCACCGTCATCGAGCAGGGGCAGATTGGCCTCGACTTTTACCGCCGGGAAGCGCTCAGCCAGGGATTGAGCGAAATTCCAGTGAGTCGTGGCTGGTC
The DNA here is from genome assembly GCA_050739855.1 of Pseudomonas sp. GTDB lineage: Bacteria > Pseudomonadota > Gammaproteobacteria > Pseudomonadales > Pseudomonadaceae > Aquipseudomonas. The sequence goes on along the minus strand of JBOICD010000036.1, from coordinate 7,300 downwards.
GTCCATCGAGCAGGCCGCTGGCGGCGATGAAAAATACCCCGACACACACCGACACCAGCAAGGCGCCATTGCGATGCCACTGGCGCAGATCCTGGCGATAACGTTCGAGCAACTCAGGAGACGGCGCCTGGGTCAGGCTCGGCGGAATGATCATTACCCGCGGCCGATGGTGACCACCTGGATGGCTATCGAACACTGCTGTCAGCTGCTGACCCGCGGTTTCGCTCCAATGACTGATACGCAGCTCTGGGCGCTCCAGCGCACCCAGCTCATGACGCAGGCGATTGGCGATAGCGAACAGATCGGTTAACCCATGCACCGCTGCCGCCTGCGCGCCAGGGTAAACCAGCAGACCGATCTCCAGCGTGTCGCAGCCTTTTTTCATTGTCAGTTTTTCCCGCCAATTTGTCGTTCGCGCCAATCTGCAAGCGTAGCGCTCAAGCCTATAACTATCACCAGGCCACAACCACTCACCAATAGAGGCTTTTGAAATGAGCAAGCACGCCCTGATCATCATCGACATTCAGAATGACTACTTCCCAGGCGGCAAATGGACTCTGGATGGTGCCGATCGCGCCGCCGACAATGCCGCCAGGATTCTTGCCGCAACCCGGGCCAAAGGTGACCTGGTGGTACATGTGCGCCATGAGTTCGAATCTGCTGATGCACCCTTTTTCACCCCGGGGTCAGAAGGTACGCAGATCCACCCCAAGGTTGCGGCGCTGGCCAAGGAACCCGTCGTACTCAAGCATAAAGTCAATTCGTTCCTGAACACTGAGCTCAAGGCACTGCTGGACGAGCACAACGTCGAAGCAGTGACGGTGATCGGCAGCATGAGCCATATGTGCATCGACGGTTTCAGCCGTGCCGCCGCCGACTTCGGCTATGCCGTCACGGTGATCCATGATGCCTGCGCCACCCGTGACCTGGAGTTCAATGGTGTGACCGTGCCTGCCGCCCAGGTGCATGCTGCCTACATGGCTTCGCTGGCATTCGCCTATGCCCAGGTGATAGCCACCGAGGAGTATCTGGCCGGCAATCACCGCGATGCGGCCAACTAGATCACTACGTTACGCACAAACCGCGTAGCCACCTCGCCATCGTTGCGATAGGCATGAATGCAATTGCTGGCATAACTGAAAAAATCACCGGTCCGGAGCAAGTGTTGCTGATCACCGATGGCCAGGGTCAGGCAACCCTCGGCCACATACAGTTGCTCGCTCCAGCCATCGGCGTCAGCTTCGCATTGATACACCTCACCCGGCGCCAGTCGCCACTCCCACAACTCCACCTCGCGACTGGCGACCGAGCTGGCCAGCAACACCGCGCGGCTACCGGGATGGACCCCGGCCCAGGCCAGCTCGTTGATGCGGCTCGGGTCGCGGTTGTCAGGGGCCTGGATCAAATCGGTAAAGGCCGCTCCCAGCGCCTCGGCGAGGCGATCCAGGGTGGTCAGGCTGACATTGTTCTCCCCAGCCTCGATGGCCACAAGCATGCGTCGGCTGACTCCGGACTTTTCTGCCAGAGCGCTCTGACTGAGTTCAGCGGCGTGGCGCAGGCGACGAACGTTCTGGCTGACATGTTGCAGCACGGAGGCGCGCTGGCTGGAATTTTTGTGCACTATATTGCTCACCCATAGTATTTGCGCAGTATACTGCCCACTTCGCCGCAATTGTGCGTCGCCCTTCTTCCGTGTGCAAGGCCATGACTTCCATTAACCGCGCAGATCGCCCTTCCGTTTCGTTCCGGCTGAGCAGGGCCGAACTGGTTCTGGTGTTTATCACCATGCTCTGGGGCGGCACCTTCCTGTTGGTGCATAACGTCATGACCGTCAGCGGACCGATGTTCTTTGTCGGCCTGCGTTTTGCCGCTGCCACCGTGTTCGTCGGCCTGGTCTCGGCCCGTGCTTTGTCGGGGCTGACCGCTACCGAATTCAAAGCCGGCGTACTGATCGGGATCTCGATCATGCTCGGTTATGGCTTGCAAACCTATGGGCTACAGACCATCAGCAGCAGCCAGTCGGCCTTTATCACTGCCTTGTACGTGCCCTTTGTGCCTTTGCTGCAATGGCTGGTACTGGGCCGGCGTCCAGGCCTGATGCCAAGCCTGGGGATTGGCCTGGCCTTTGTCGGCCTGATGTTGCTGGCCGGCCCGGAAGGCGGCTCGCTGCAGTTCAGTACCGGCGAGGTCGTCACACTGGTCAGTGCCGTGGCGATCGCCGCGGAAATCATCCTGATCAGCCGCTACGCCGGCAAGGTCGATGTGCGCCGGGTCACCGTGGTGCAACTGGCAACGGCCTCGGTGCTGTCGTTCTTGATGGTGCTGCCTACCCAGGAGCCACTGCCGGATTTCTCCTGGCTGCTCCTGCTCAGCGCCCTGGGTCTCGGCGCCATGAGCGCGGTCATTCAGGTGGCCATGAACTGGGCGCAGAAATCGGTTTCACCGACCCGGGCAACGCTGATCTATGCAGGCGAGCCAGTCTGGGCCGGTATCGTTGGACGCATCGCAGGCGAGCGCCTGCCGGGTATCGCGCTGTTTGGCGGGTTGCTGATCGTCATTGCCGTGATCGTCAGCGAACTGAAAATCAAACGCCGGGAACAGGCGCCCAACGTACTTGAAGCGCCCGAACAAGGACCAGAAGCGGGGCTCTAGGGGCCAAAACCGGTCTATCCTTTGAAAAAAACTGTTATAAAAAAAACGTTTGATACAGCGCCTTTGTAGAATTCTGCCACAGCTTCTGTGTTGGTGATCGACGGTACGCCACGTATGATCCCTTACAAACTCCTGCAGATTAGAAATCTATGTCCTTGATAGTGCTACTGCTTCTGCCGTTCATCGGCAGTTGCCTGGCGGCTGTCTTGCCGCACAACGCCCGCAACAGCGAGTCGTTGCTTGCCGGGCTCGTCGCCCTGGTCGGAACCGTCCAGGTAGCCCTGCTGTACCCACAGATCGCCCACGGTGGTGTGATCCGCGAAGAATTTCTCTGGCTGCCGAGCCTGGGCCTGAACCTGATCCTGCGCATGGACGGCTTTGCCTGGCTGTTCTCCCTGCTGGTGCTGGGTATCGGTACCCTGGTGTCGCTGTATGCGCGCTACTACATGTCGCCCCAGGACCCGGTGCCACGGTTTTTCGCCTTTTTCCTGGCGTTCATGGGCGCAATGCTCGGCCTGGTGATCTCCGGCAACCTGATTCAGATCGTATTCTTCTGGGAACTGACCAGCGTTTTCTCGTTCCTGCTGATCGGCTACTGGCATCACCGCGCCGATGCCCGCCGCGGTGCCTACATGGCCCTGATGGTCACCGGTGCCGGTGGCTTGTGCCTGCTGGCGGGGGTGCTGCTGCTCGGCCATGTGGTTGGCAGCTATGACCTGGACAAGGTCCTCGCTGCCGGCGAGCTGATTCGCAATCATGCCCTGTATCCCGTCCTGCTCCCCCTGATTCTCCTCGGCGCCCTGAGCAAAAGCGCGCAATTCCCCTTCCACTTCTGGCTGCCACACGCCATGGCTGCGCCTACGCCGGTCTCGGCGTATCTGCATTCGGCGACCATGGTCAAAGCCGGGGTGTTTCTCCTGGCACGTCTGTGGCCGGTACTTTCCGGCAGCGAAGAATGGTTCTGGATCGTTGGCGGCGCCGGGGCCTGCACCCTGTTGCTGGGCGCTTTCGCGGCCATGTTCCAGAACGATCTCAAGGGCCTGCTGGCCTATTCGACCATCAGCCATCTGGGGCTGATTACCCTGTTGCTGGGCCTGAACAGCCCGTTGGCGGCGGTGGCGGCGGTGTTCCATATCCTCAACCATGCCACCTTCAAAGCCTCGCTGTTCATGGCTGCAGGCATCATCGACCACGAAAGCGGCACGCGTGACATCCGTCGCCTCAGTGGCCTGTTTCGGCTGATACCGTTCACTGCAACCCTGGCCATGGTGGCCAGCGCCTCGATGGCCGGGGTACCGTTGCTGAACGGCTTCCTGTCCAAGGAAATGTTCTTTGCCGAAACCGTGTTCATCAATTCCAGCGCCTGGATTGAAGCCGCCCTGCCGGTAATCGCCACCCTGGCCGGCACGTTCAGCGTGGCCTACGCCTTGCGCTTTACCGTCGATGTGTTCTTTGGCCCGCCGGCCACCGACCTGCCCCATACCCCGCACGAGCCGCCACGCTGGATGCGCGCGCCGGTCGAGTTGCTGGTGCTGACCTGCCTGGTGGTCGGCATGTTTCCGGCCCAGTCGGTCGAGCCACTGCTGGCCGCCGCAGCCCTGCCGGTAGTGGGCGGTACGTTGCCTGAATACAGCCTGGCGATCTGGCATGGCTGGAATGCGCCGCTGATCATGAGTCTGATCGCCATGAGCGGCGGCATCCTGCTCTACCTGCTACTGCGCAATCAGCTCAAGCTGGGCCGCTTCCCTTATCCGCCACTGATCGAACGGTTCAATGGCAAGCGTCTGTTCGAACGCGGCCAGGTGCAGCTGATGCGCATGGCCCGTCGCTTCGAGCGCACCATGACCACCCGGCGCTTGCAAAAGCAGCTGTTCATGCTGGTGCTGATAGCGTTCCTGGCAGGCCTGCTGCCGATGCTGCAAAGCGGCCTGAGCTGGGGTGACCGACCGAAAATCCCGGGCTCCGGGGTGTTCGTCACGCTCTGGCTGATCGCCATTGCCTGCGCCTTGGGCGCCGCCTGGCAAGCCAAGTACCACCGGCTGGCAGCCCTGACCATGGTCAGTGTCTGCGGCCTGATGACCTGTATCACCTTCGTCTGGTTCTCGGCACCGGACCTGGCCCTGACCCAACTGGCGGTTGAAGTGGTCACCACGGTACTGATCCTGCTCGGCCTGCGCTGGTTGCCACGACGTATCGAGGGGGTCTCGCCCTTGCCTGGCAGCCAGGAGCAGGCACGCCTGCGGCGCCTGCGCGACCTGATTCTTGCGGTGCTGGTGGGTGGCGGTATGGCGCTGTTGTCCTACGCGATGCTGACGCGCCCGACCCCCAACGACATTTCTTCGTTCTACCTGAGCCGGGCTCTGCCCGAAGGCGGCGGCAGCAACGTGGTCAACGTCATGCTCGTGGACTTCCGCGGCTTCGACACCCTGGGTGAAGTTACCGTGCTGGTTGCCGTGGCGCTGGCGGTGTTTGCGCTGCTGCGGCGCTTCCGTCCACCCCGCGAGAGCATGCAACTACCGGCCCAGCAACGCCTGCTGGCACCTGACGTGGTCACCGACCTGGTCAACCCGCGCCAGGCTGCCGACACGGCGCTGGGTTTCATGATGGTTCCGGCGGTGCTGGTGCGCCTACTACTGCCAATCGCCCTGGTGGTATCGATGTACCTGTTCATGCGCGGACACAACCAGCCCGGTGGCGGTTTTGTCGCGGGGCTGGTGATGTCGGTGGCCTTCATCCTCCAATACATGGTCGCCGGCACCCAATGGGTGGAAGCGCAAATGAGCTTGCGCCCCTTGCGCTGGATGGGCACCGGCCTGCTCTGCGCCACCCTCACTGGCGGCGGCGCCATGCTGCTCGGCTACCCCTTCCTGACCACGCACACAGCGCACCTGCATCTGCCGCTGCTGGGTGATATCCATGTCGCCAGCGCACTGTTCTTCGATGTCGGCATCTTCACCGTGGTGGTCGGTTCGACCCTGTTGATTCTCACTGCCCTGGCTCACCAGTCGGTGCGCGGACACCGTCCGGTCAGCCAGTCCAAAGCCACCCAGACAGGAGCTGCCTGATGGAAGAAGTCATCGCAATCGCCATTGGTGTACTCGCTGCCTCCGGGGTCTGGCTGATCCTGCGTCCGCGAACCTTCCAGGTGGTGATGGGCCTGTGCCTGCTGTCCTATGGCGTCAACCTGTTCATCTTCAGCATGGGTAGCCTGTTCATCGGCAAGGAGCCGATCATCAAGGATGGCGTGCCCCAGGACCTGCTCAACTATACCGATCCCCTGCCCCAGGCCCTGGTACTTACCGCCATCGTCATCAGCTTTGCCATGACCGCACTGTTTCTGGTGGTGCTGCTGGCATCGCGCGGGCTGACCGGCACCGACCATGTGGACGGCCGGGAGCCCAACGAATGAGTTTCATGAACCAACTGATTGTCGCGCCGATCCTGCTGCCACTGCTCACTGCGGCACTGATGTTGCTGCTAGGCGAAAAACGCAGGCCTCTCAAGGCCCGCCTTAACCTGCTCTCCAGCTTCCTGGGACTGGCGATCTCGATTACCTTGCTGTTGTGGGTCCAGGCCCAGGGTCAAGCCAGCTCGATTGGTGTCTACCTGCCGGGCAACTGGCCGGCACCGTTTGGCATCGCACTGGTGGTTGACCGACTTTCGGCATTGATGCTGGTGCTTACCGGGATCGTCGGCGTCAGCGCACTGATTTTCGCCATGGCCCGCTGGGACGGCGCCGGGGCCAGCTTCCATGCGCTGTTCCAGATTCAGCTAATGGGCCTCTACGGGGCATTCCTGACCGCCGACCTGTTCAACCTGTTCGTATTCTTCGAGGTACTGCTGGCGGCGTCTTACGGTTTGCTGCTGCACGGTTCCGGGCGGGCGCGGGTAAAGTCCGGCCTGCACTACATCGCGATCAACCTGTTCGCTTCGTCGCTGTTCCTGGTCGGCGCCGCGATGCTCTATGGCGTCACCGGCACCCTGAACATGGCCGACCTGGCCCTGAAAATCCCGTTGGTACCGGAAGCCGACCGCGGCCTGCTGCACGCAGGGGCCGCGATCCTGGCCGCGGCATTCCTGGCCAAGGCCGGGATCTGGCCGTTGAACTTCTGGTTGGTGCCGGCCTACTCCGCCGCCAGCGCGCCCGTGGCGGCGTTGTTCGCAATCATGACCAAGGTTGGCATCTATACCGTGCTACGCCTGTGGACGTTGCTGTTTTCCGGTCAGGCTGGCGCCTCATCGTTCTTTGGTGGCGAATGGCTGGTCTATGGCGGCCTGGCAACGCTGGGCTGCGCAGCCGTGTCGATCCTCGCCGCCCAGCGCCTGGAGCGAATGGCGAGCATAAGCATCCTGGCTTCGGCGGGTACGCTCATGGCTGCCATCGGCTTCGGTCAGGCCGCATTGACGGCCGGGGCGTTGTTCTACCTGGTCAGCTCGACCCTGGCGCTGTGCGCCCTGTTCCTGCTGGCCGAGCTGATCGAGCGTTCGCGCTCGGCCAACGAGCTGCCCCTGGATGACGACGACTGCCACCCTTCACCACTCGAATCTTTGCATCCACCGAAAGGCATCAACCTCGATGACGAACAGAAGGCCGTCATCGGCCAGGTGATCCCCTGGACCATGGCCTTCCTCGGTTTGAGCTTTATCG
>JBOICD010000035.1:0-14060 GCA_050739855.1 Pseudomonas sp. | reverse complement strand
TTTCAGGGGGTGTCGGGTTTGCGGCGGAAAATAAATTGGCGGGTAATGGCATTTTGACCTATCTGCGCTACCTTCAAATAGCGAAATAGTTGCTTCCATAGCAGGAAGGGTCGGCATGAGCAGTCGCATTACCATCATCCTCGCTGGCTTCTTTCTGCTTGGCGCCTTGTTGGCCGGTTATTGGGGACTGCTATTGAGCCGTCCTCCCGCCGAGCCGGCGGCCGTTCCGGCCGTAGCAACGCCTGCACCCGCGGCTGTCCAGGTGGTCGAAAGGGCCGCTGATGAAGTGCGCCAGCCGGTGGTGGTGTTGCGGCGTGATGTTGCTGCCAACACCCCGCTGACGGCCGATGACCTACTGGTGGAGCGCTTGCAGGTGGCGCCAGCGGGCAGCTTCCAGACCGCGGAGCAAGTACTTGGCCGCAGCAGCTGGCGTGCGCTCAGCGCCGGTACCTGGCTACAGGCGAGCAGCTTCGAAGCCGGTGGCCCGCTGGCACGCATGATCCATCCCCATGAGCGTGCCCTGGCCCTTGCGATTGACGATGTGGTCGGCGCCGCAGGGCTGTTGAGCCCTGGCGACTATGTGGACGTATTGCTGTACCTGCGGGAGGAAAATCACAACCCGCAGGCCTCCGCTCAGGTCGTGTTGCCGGCCCTGCGCCTGCTCAGTGTCGGCAAGCAACTGGGCCTGGGTAATGATGGTCAGCCCGTAGCGCCGGAGCTGGATGAGAAAACCCGCCAGGAACAGCAATACAACGCTGCCCGTACCGTGGTGCTGGCGGTACCCGAAGCGTTGGCGAGCCGCCTGTTGCTCGCCGCCCAGGCCGGCAGTCTGCGTCTGGCGGTACGCAGTGCCGAAGAGAAACGCCTGGCCCGCTATTGGGCCGACCCGCAAAGCAACAGCCGCGAGGTGGACAACGCCAACCGCGAACTCTATCGCTTCAGTCAGCTGGCGCAAGCTCCGGTCGCATCTGCTGTCGCCAGTTCAACGCCGCCACGCGGCATGCAAATCATCCGCGGTAACCAGTCCAGCCAGCCAGCTCCCTGACCAAGCAAGGATGCCCTTGAATGAGCAGTCGTTCCGTGCGGGTAACTCAACAACTGTTGTGCGTCTTACTGTGCACCGGGCCTGCGCTACCCATGGCCCAGGCGGCCGGTGGCGGTTGCGCGGCGCTGACGCAAGTGCCTGCGGTGATCGAGATCGATCAGGGCCTGCAGCAGGAGTTGCGTGTGCAGGTGCCGATCACTCGCGTGGCGGTGGGCGATGCGAAAATTGCCGACGTGTTCGCCAGTGGTGATGACGCGGTACTGCTCACCGCCATGAGCCCCGGCGCCACCAGCCTGATGCTCTGGACCGCCTGCTCCAAGACGCCGCTGCAGTCGATGTTGTTCGTCAAGGGTGTGGCCACCGCTGACATGGCCGAGACCGCCTTGCCACCGTCCCAGGACCCGACGCTACCGAGCCAGGTGCAGGCCGATATCCGTTTTGTCGAGGTCAACCGGACCAAGTTCAAGGAGGCCGGTGCGCGGCTGTTCTTCAAAGGCTCGAACAACTCGCTGATCGGCTCGCCTGGGACAACGTTCAATACCCTGGCCAGGCCTGGTCAGGTGGCAGACGTGATCGGCGGTGTTCCGCTGGACAACGATGTGTTCAACATCGTCTGGGGTGGCGGCAGCAGCCGTTTCCTGGCCGCCATCAACGCGCTGGAGAACAGCGGCTTTGCCTACACCTTGGCGCGCCCAAGCCTGGTGGTGCTCAGTGGCCTGACCGCCAGCTTCCTGGCCGGTGGCGAGATTCCGATTCCTGTGCCCAGCAGTGGCAGCGACAGCGTGTCGATCGAGTACAAGGAGTTCGGTATTCGCCTGGCGCTGTCGCCGACGGTGGTCAGCCGTGACCGCATTACCCTCAAGGTCGCGCCGGAAGTCAGCGAACTGGATTTCGTCAATGCAGTGACCATCGCCGGCACTCGGGTACCGGGGCTGACCGTGCGGCGCACCGACACCAGCATCTCTCTGGCCGATGGTGAGAGCTTTGTCATCAGCGGCTTGATCAGCAGCACCACGCGCTCGGCGGTGGACAAGTTTCCGGGGCTTGGCAACATTCCGATCCTTGGTGCGTTTTTCCGTCAGTCACGGCTCATGCGCGATGAAACCGAACTGTTGATGATCGTCACCCCGCATCTGGTCCAGCCGCTGGCCGCCAACGCTAAGCTGCCGTCGCTGCCGGGTGAAGGATTGCGCAACTACGACCCGAGCTGGGGCCGGCTGTTCTTTCTTGAAAACGGCGACTTCGAAAGTCGCAGTGGGTTATCTCAATGAGCGAAAGCCTGAGCCAGACCTTTCTCGCCATCACCCGCAACACTATCGACCTGCAATGGCTGCAAGGTGCCCTGGCGCCCTTGGGCCAGGTGGTCGGCGCTGGCAGCGGCAGCCTCGACGAATTGCTGGCGCTGGTCGATGTGACCTTTGCCAACCTGGTCTTCGTCGGCCTCGACCGTGAGCATGTGGTCAACCAGTGCGCACTGATCGAGGGGGTGCTGGAAGCCAAGCCGATGCTGGCGATTGTCGTCTTGGGCGATGGCATGGACAACCAGCTGGTGCTCAACGCAATGCGTGCCGGTGCCCGTGACTTTGTCGCCTATGGCTCGCGTTCAAGCGAAGTGGCCGGGTTGGTGCGGCGCCTGAGCAAACGTCTGCCCGCAGTCATCAGCAACCCGAGCCTTGGTGGCCTGACTGTACTGTACGGCGCCCAGTGCACGGCCGATGGCGCCTTGCTCACCACCCATCTGGCACGCGTGGTACAGACCAGTGGCCAGCGCACGCTGCTGCTCGACCTGGGGTTGCCCAGGGGCGACAGTCTGGCCCTGTTGGGCCTGGAGGCTTCTTTTCATTTCGGCGATGCCCTGCGGCATTTGCGCCGCCTGGACAACACCCTGATCGACAGTGCCTTCAGTTGCGAGAGCTCTGGCCTGCGCTTGCTGGCCTACGCCGAAGGCGACGAGCCGCTGGAGCGCACCAGCGCCGCCGAGCTGTACATGTTGCTCAGTGCCTTGCGGCAGCATTTCCAGCACATCGTGGTGAACCTCACCGGGCAAGCTGACAGCGAAGCCTTGCGTACTTTTGTCAGTCACTGCGACAAGTTGATCTGGTACACCGACCAGAACGTCCTCGATTGTCGACGCAATCTGCAAGTGCTGGCCATGTGGCGGGATAAAGGGATGAAGCTGGAGCATGCCAGCCTTCTGGTCGATCGTTACCTCAAGGGCGTGGCGCCGGATGCTGAAGCCCTGGCCAAGCGCTATGGCCTGCCGCTGTTGCTGGTGTTGCCCTACAGCCCGGAAGTACGCCTGAATGCCAAGAACCAGGGCCTGACCTTGTTCGAACTGGCCCCGCGGGAAAACCTCACCCATCAGCTCAAGGCGCTGGGCGAACGCCTGGCCCGGCGTTCGGAGCCCAACACGCCTGCCAGTGGCAACTGGCTCAACCGGCTCTGGGGGCACAAATGAGCAGCGTCGACGAACTGTTCGGTGGTCAGCAGCACAACCTGGGCAAAGACCCCCAGGCCCTCAAGCGCGCATTGCACCGCTACATCATCGATGCCATCGAAGACAGCGGACGCAACCTGCTGGAGGGCGCGCGCCCGGCGCTGGCGCAATTTGTGGTGGAGCAGGTGGGTGACTACATTTCCCGTCTGCACCTGGCCTTGTCGCGCTACGAGATGGAGCGTCTGGCCGAAGAGATCGTCGATGAGTTGACCGGATTCGGGCCGCTGGAAGTGCTGCTGCGTGATACCAGCGTCACCGAAATTCTGGTCAACGGCCCGCATCGGGTGTTCGTGGAGCGGGGCGGCTTGCTGCAGCAAACCGACCTTCGCTTTATCGACGCCCATCATGTGGAGCGGGTCATGCAACGCATCCTCGCCCCCTTGGGCCGGCGGCTGGACGAGTCATCGCCGATGGTCGATGCACGCATGCCCGATGGCAGCCGGGTCAATGCGATCATCCCGCCGGTGGCGCTGGACGGTCCCTGTCTGTCGATCCGCAAGTTTCGCAAGGACATGCTCAAGAGCGCCGACCTGCTGGCCACGCGCACCATCGATCAGCCCATACTCGAGTTTCTGCAACTGGCGGTGGCGCGGCGCTGCAACATCCTGGTCAGTGGCGGTACCGGCACCGGCAAGACCACCTTGCTCAATATCCTCAGCCAGTTGATCAGCCCGCATGAGCGTTTGGTCAGCATCGAGGATGTCGCTGAGCTGCACCTGGACCACCCCCATGTGGTGCGCCTGGAAACCCGGCCGCCGAATGCCGAGGGGCATGGCGAAATCAAATCCAGCGAGCTGATTCGCAACGCCTTGCGAATGCGCCCTGACCGTATCCTGCTGGGCGAGATTCGTGGTGTGGAAGTGCTCGATGTGCTGACCGCGATGAACACCGGTCACGATGGTTCGATGAGTACCGTGCACGCCAACACCGCCCAGGATGCCTTGCTGCGCCTGGAAACCCTGGTCGGCCTGACCGGGCGGCAGGTGGCGGAAAAGACTTTGCGCCAGATGATCTGCGCCGCCCTCGATGTGGTGATCCAGCTGACCCGCCTGGCCGACGGCCGGCGTTGTGTCAGTGAGGTGCTGGAAGTGATTGGGGTGCGTGATGATGTCTATGTCACTAACACCTTGTTCCGCCTTGACCGGCGCAGCGGCGAGGGTTTTTTGCGCGAAGCGCCGAACCCGGCGGGGGACAAACTGCGCCGGGTATTTTCCGAGTCGCAGCCATGATCGCCGTGCTGCTCGGGCTGGTCTGTCTGGCATTGTTGGGCTTATCCCTGCGGCTGTTCTATAGCGGCATGCGCAAGGCTGGAACCGAACGTGCCCTGGACCGACTCGGTCGGGTGCAGGACGTTTCGCCAGGGGTGCCCAGTGGTCGCGACTGGCTGGATCGGCTGTTGCAACGTGCGGGTCTGGAGCGACGCAATGACCACCTGTTGTCGTGGTTGGCCGTTTGGGCGCTGCTGTCGCTACCGGCTGCGCTTGCGCTGGGCTGGCTGGTCGGGGCCGCCCTGCTGTTGGCCGGTCCGCTGCTGTTTCGCCTGTACCTGGGCTGGCGCTACCACCGCCGCTTGCAACGCATGATCGAGCAATTGCCTGTGCTGCTCGATCACAGCGTGCGCAGCCTCAAGTCCGGGCGGACCTTGAGCGATGCGGTGCTGGGTGCCATTGATGCCTCCCGCGAGCCCTTGCACGGTGCCATGCAACGGGTGCGGCGCAATGTGCAGATGGGTATCGGTCTGGACGATGCCATGCAGGAGCTGGCCGAACTCTATGATCAGGACGAACTGCGCCTGTTCGCGTTGGGGTTGCGCATCAATCATCGCTACGGCGGCAACGCCAGCGAACTGCTGGAGAACCTGATCAAGCTGATCCGTGAGCGCGAGCAGGGCGCCCGCCAGTTGCGCGCCATGACCGGTGAGACGCGGATGACCGCCATTGTCCTGGGCTTGCTGCCGGTGGGGATGGCCGGCTATTTCCTGATCAGTAACCCCAAGTACCTGCTGACCATGTGGCACGACAGTCACGGACAGTTGATGTTGCTCGGTGCTTTTGGTTTGCAGGTGTTCGGTTGCCTGGCGCTGTGGCGCATGTTGCGGAGTATCTGACATGGCCTTGATGCTCAGTGCCGCGCTGTTCTTCGCTGTGTTTGTGTTGCTGCTGAACCAGCTCCTGCGCCAGCAGCGCAGGCAACGCCTGGTGGCCCGGCGTCTGCAAGGGCAGTTGAGCAGTGACAGTCGCCTGGTGGCCCGGCGTCTGCAAGGGCAGTTGAGCAGTGACAGTCGCCTGGGTACCTGGTTGCAGCAAGTGGGCAGCAGCCCACTGGCGCAGCGCTTGCTGAGTTTCGACGGTGAAACCCGGCTGCTGCTCGATCGCCTCGGTTGGCGGCGCAGCCGGCAGCGTGCGTTGTTTGCGGCCTGTCAGGTGGGTGTACCGGTGCTGGCTTTGGGCTTTGGCGTACTGATTGAAGAAGCCTTCTACTACGACCGTCCCAACGCCTGGCTGGTGGTGCCGCTGTGCGCGCTGGGGCTGGGCTATCTGCTGCCCAAACGCCTGCTGGCGCTGGCGGCAGCACGGCGTCAGCAACAGATCGTCCGTGAAGTTTCGACCTTCATCCCGCTGCTGCGCATTCTGTTCGAGTCGGGACTGGCGGTGGAGCAGGGGCTGCGTGTGTTGAACCAGGAGTCGCGACAGTTGCTGCCAGCGCTCAGCGAAGAGCTGCGGATGATTCTGCTGCGGGTCGATTCTGGCCTGGCGCTGGCGCCGGAGCTGGATAAAACCGCGCAGCTGCTGGCGGTGGATGAATTCAGCGACACCTGCGTGATCCTTCAGCAGTTGCTTGCCCAGGGGGGCGGAGCGATGAAGTCGCTGTTGGCGCTCAAGCAATTGCTTGATGACCGGCGTCTGACGCGGATGCAGGAACGGATCTCGAAGATGTCCGGGAAAATGTCGATGGTGATGATGGTGTTTCTGTTTCCCGCTTTGCTGATCGTGCTTGCCGGCCCCGGCTTCACGGCATTGGCCAAGGCGATGGGCTCATGAACGGAGGAACCTGGATGAAAGCAGTCATGGTAGTCATGAGTCTGGTATTGCTCGGGGGCTGTGCCTCTGACAGGAGTGCGCCGTGGCTGGTGCTGCCGGGCGGTAACGCCAGTTGTGCCAAGCCCGATTCGAGCCAGGAGCTGGCCCTGAGCATGGCCGACGAAATGCTTGGCGAAGGGCGCCCGCATGCCAGCCTGGCACACCTGGAGGCGTTGCCGGCCGACATGGCCCAGGTGCGTCTGCGCAAGGCCAAGGTGCTGCGGCTGCTCGGGCGCAGCGAGGCCGAACCCCTGTACCGCAGCCTGCTCGGCGGCTGTCTGGCATCCGAAGCCGAGCACGGGCTGGGCCAGCTGGCGGCGGCCCGTGGCGACAATCTTCAGGCCCAGCGCCATCTGCTGCGCGCGGTTCGCCTGGCGCCTACCGACGAGAAAATACGCAATGACCTCGGCGTGGTTTACCTCAATCTCGGTGATGTCGAACAGGCCCGTTTCGAGTTCCTGACCGCGATCGAGCTCAAAGACAACAACGCCCTGGCGGCGGTCAATCTGGTCAGCTTGCTGCTGTATCAGGACAAGTGGCAGCAGGCCGCCGACCTGGTCTCGCGCTTCAACCTCAGCCCCACTCAGTTCAGTGAGGCGAGGTTGCGCGCCGAGCGCTTGAAGACGCCGGGCAAACCGTTGCCGACACGCGCCGACCAGGTTGCCGCGGTGCAGGCGCCCACCCCTACGCTCGGGCAACCGTGAGGTCATTATGAAAGCCGCATGCTTACTACTGCTTACCGTGAGTTCACTGCCCTTGACGGTCTCTGCGATCGAGCCGGGACCCTCGTCCAAGGCGCAGCAGGGCACCGAAGCCTGGCTGCAGATGCAGGCGCGTAACGAGCAGGCTTCGAAGATCCCGCAGTCGGCCACGCCCAAAGAGCGCGAGCAGAGCATGCAGCGCTGGCTGGACAGCTACAAGTATGTGATTCCAGACTTCTATCGCTGGGAATCGGTCGGCTCGTCCGACAAATAGGCGGCTCAGTAGCAGCGGCGCCGCTAGTGCGCCGTTACCCGCAGGTGCAGCGGCGAGTTGCCTGGCGCCAGGGCCAGGGCCAGTTGTGTGCGGTTGTGCATATGGGTCAGGCGCAACACCTGGGATACGTAGAGTTTGACGGTGTTCTCGGTAATCCCCAGTTCGCAGGCGATCTGGTAGTTGGTCTTGCCCTTGCTGACCAGGCGCGCCACTTCCAGTTGCCGCGGTGACAGCTTTTCGAAGATGGCCGGAAGGCTTTCGTTGTCCGCCTCGCTCTCGACGTCGGTGGTGCGGCGTTGTGCACCCAGGCCACGGGCTTTTTCCAGGTCCTGGTACAGGTCGTCGATCGAATCGGCCAGAAACTGCAGTTTCTGGTTCAGGTCGTCCAGATGGTTTTTTTGCCGCTCCTGCAGCGCGGCTTCCTGGCGTTGCACGCCTTCGAGCAGCTCTTGCAGGTCGACCGGTTTCTGGTAGTAGTCGGCAAAGCCTTCGCGCAAGGCCCTGATCACATCCTGCTTGTCGGCCCGGCCAGTGAGCATGATGGCCTCGAATACCCGTTGGTGGCCGGCAATGACCTTGAGTGCCCTGAGCAGTTCGATGCCATCGCCGTCCGGCATGTGTAGATCGCACAGTACCAGGCCGATGCTAAGGTCGGCGACAAACCGTTCGATGGCCTGGGTGCTGGAATGGCAGGGCACGCAGCGGTAGCCGCAGCTTTCGAGAAATCCACACAGCTCGTTGACGATCAAGGGCTGGTCATCGACGACCAACACCGATAGTGCGCTGACGGTCTTGTTCACACGCTACTCCCTGCTCAGAAGCCGTTCACATAGGTAGGCGCGGGCTTGACCCGCGATTGCGGTTTGTCAGGCAGATCGCATCGCGAGGCAAGCTCGCTCCCACCTACGTGAACAGCATCACCACTCTCCTGGGGCCTGGGCCTTGCAATCGGCCGCAGACTCTCTAGAAAGTAGACGTACTTTGCAATTATGTACAAGCGGCTAATGGATCCATACGCTGGCCAGCACAAAGCCCGCCAGTATGAAGGGCGCAAAGGGTTGTTTGTTTGACGTGTCATCGGTCAGCTGTTTGAGGCGGTTTTTGACTTTCTGGCTTAACAGGGACCACAACCAGCGGCGACTGGAAAGCCAGATCAGTACGGCAATCCCGGCGCCGATGAAGGTGCCCAGGACATACATGCGATCAGTGGCCAGCGCCAGCGCTGCTAGCAATTTCACATCACCGGCGCCGAAGCGCCCGAGCATGTAGCCGGGCAGGGTCAGGAGCATGACGATGGCCAGGGCCCAGCCGCCCTCGCTGGCGTCGGCGCCGATCCAGGTGTGTCCGGTCATGAACAGGTAGACCAGGGCGCATGCCGCCGCGCCGAGGGTCAGGGTGTTGGCGATCTGGCGCTCACGCACGTCTTGTTCAGCGCACAAGGCAAGCCACAGCAGCAGGACAATGCTTTGCATTGGCGAAATGCATCCCTTTGTGGTGAATGATTCTATGCTGTCAGTCAGGTGTCACTGTCAGGGTAGACGCGATCATGAAAGCAAGCTCGGTCAGACGGCAAAAAGGCGCTGCGGCGCTGGAGTTCATTGCAGTATTCGTGATCTTTTTTGCGGTGTTCTATGGTGTGGTCAGCTACGGCTTGCCCATGCTCATGTTGCAATCGTTCAATCAGGCCAGCAGCGAAGCGGTGCGTCGTTGTGTGGCACTGGACCCCGGCAGCGCAACCTATCGCCAAGACGTCGATGCGCTGGCCAGGGAGGTACTTGGCAAACAGCTGGCGTGGATGCCTCACACGCTGGACTTCCAGCTTGCCAGTGATACCAGCGTCACCCTGACGCCGGGCAACCTGTTGACCGTGAAAATCGACTACGCCAAAGCCAAACTGACCGCTGTGCTGCCGCTGCTCGACCTGCCGGTGATCGGTGAAGTGCCCCGGCTGCCGGCAAGCCTCAAGGCCGAAGCGAGCCTGCAACTGTGAGTGGCGGGCCACGGTTGTTCGGGCGTTGGCGCGGGCATTCCACAGTGGCCGTTGTGGAGCCGCAACAGCCGGCCAGTGTGCCCGCCGTGGGGTTGCAGCTGTGGCTTGATGATGAAGCCCGGGTGCAGCGGATGGCCGGCCCTTTGCGGTCGGTGCTGGCCTTGCCTGCGCATAGCCAGGTGCGCTTGCAGGACTATGTGCAGCCTTACAGCCTTCTGGTACTCGAAGGCGAGCCCATGGACTGGCAGGCGCAACCCCTGGATCTGGATTTCAAGACGGCCGGTGGTGGCACGCTGCATACCCGCGGCTGGCTACTCGGTCAGCCCGGTAGCTGGCTGTTGCAACTGTTCGATATCGGCGACCTGCTGCAACACCGCCAGCAGTCGCTGGGCGCAGAACGCCAGCGTCACCTGACCAGTCACCTGGCCGCCGAATTGCGCGATTGCAGCATTGAACGCCTCGGGCAGGTCGCCCAGGAGCAATTGCAATGGCTGGTCCGTCATTGGCGAGCCAGCGCCGGGCGGGTCCTGCTGCAAGGCGAGCAAGGCTGGCAGACCTATGCCAGCAGCAGTGATCCCCTGCACTGGCCCAGTGATGAGGTGATGGGGCAACTGCTGGATCGGCTGGTATCGGGGCAGATGGTTTCAAGCATTACGCACCCAGACCTGCAGGCGCTGCTGCCGCAGATCGACAGTTACCTGCTGCCCTATGCGCAGGGGCATCGTGTTCAGGCCTGGCTGGTCTGTGTCGCTCCATGTGAAGCACTGGTGGCGGCGGATGCGCTCAGTGCCTGTGCGGCCTATGCCGAACCGCTGGTCAGCCGTTTGGCCGCGTTCGACCTGCAGCAGCAAAGCGAGCGCCTGGACAGCCTGCAATTGCAGCTGGGCGCCGGTTGGTGGCAGTGGCGGTTGAACGAAAACAGCCTGCAACTGGACCCGGGGTTGGCGGCCAGCCTGGGCATGCCGACACAGTTGACCATCAGCCAGTGGTTGAGCCGTGTACACCCGGCCGACCGCGAAGCGGCGCAGCTGGCGCTTGGCGAGCTGCAGCGTGACGGCTGTGCCTTGCACCTGAACCTGCGTTTGCTTGACCACAACCTGCCGGCCAATCCGCGCTGGTTTCGTTTGTGCGGGCAAGTGCGCGGCAGTGGCCAGCAACGCCGGCTGCAAGGTTTCATGCTCGACATCAGTGATATCAAACAGCAGCAACTGCAGGCCGGCGCCGCGCAGGCGCGCCTGGAAAACCTCATCGCCAGCTCGCCGGCGGTGATCTACATCCAGCGTTATGCCGAAGGTGCCCTGCAGGCAGAGTTCTTCAGTGCCAGCCTGCACCCGATGCTCGGCTGGGAGCAAAGCGGCGAAGCGCCCCTGCAGCCCGGCCAATGGGTGCACCCCGAGGATCAGGCCCTGTGGCTGGCACGCACCCGTACCTTGTTGCACGAGGGGCAGGTACGCAGCCGTTATCGCTTGCGTGATCACCAGGGTGGCTATCACTGGGTGCTCGACGAAGCGCGGTTGCTGCGTGATGACCTGGGCCTGCCGGTGGAGGTGGTGGGGATCTGGCTGGACGTCACCGAGGCTACCGAAGCCGCCGAACGGATGCGCGCAAGCGAGGAGCGCTACCGGGTGCTGGTCGAGGATTCACCGGCCATGATCTGTCGCTATACGCCCGAGTTGAACCTGGTGTTCGGTAACCAGCCCCTGGCCGACTACCTGGAGTGCTCGACCGCGCAATTGGCCGGGATGAACCTGGGACAGTGGCTGTCGGCAGCCCAGCGCGAGGCGTTTGTCGAACGCCTGGCGGGGCTGACGGTGGAGCAGCCGGTGAGCACAGCGGAAATTTGCCTGGAGCTGCCGGGACGCGAGCATGCCTGGTGGGTGTGGGCTGATCGCGGCCTGTTCGACGAGCAAGGGCGGCTCCTGGAAATCCAGGCGGTAGGCCGGGACAACACCCAGGTTCGGCGTACTCAGCAGCAGCTGCTGCAAAGCGCGAAAATGGCCACGCTCGGCGAGATGGCGACCGGGCTCGCGCACGAGATCAACCAGCCGCTGAACGTGATGCGCATGGCGGTGGTCAACGCCCTCAAGCGCCTGGAAAACGGTGATGTGCAGGTCGATTACCTGCAAGACAAACTCAAACGGATCGACGCCCAGGTGCTGCGCGCCTCGCGGGTGGTGGACCACATGCGGGTGTTCGGGCGCCGCTCGGCGATCGAGCAGCAATTGTTCGCGCCCTGGCAGGCGGTGGAAGGCGCCTTGTCGCTGCTGGCTGACGGCTTGCGTGGCAAAGGCGTAGAGTTGCGGGTCGATACGCCGCAACAGCAGGGAGCGGTCCGGGGGCATCAGGACCAGTTGGAGCAGGTGCTGATCAACCTGCTGGTCAACGCCCGCGATGCGCTCCTGGCGCAGCGTGAACAGCATCGCGAGCTGCAGCCGTGGATCGCCCTGCGCATGGAGGTGGATGAGCGCCAGGTGCGTCTATGGGTCGAAGACAACGGTGGCGGCATCGAGCCGCGGCTGCTCGAACGTATTTTCGAGCCGTTCTTCACCACCAAACCGGTGGGTGTCGGCACCGGGCTCGGGCTGTCGGTCAGCTATGGAATCATTGAAGCCATGGGCGGCTGCCTGAGTGTGGATAACGGCGCCGACGGGGCAAGATTCTGTATCGAGCTGCCTTCGAGCTAGATCATTAACTGAGCCCGGCCGGTGTGACAGCTCATGTTGGCGCCTATGTCGATCCGATTCAAATCCACGCCCAGCAAGCTCAAAAGGTTGTTGATAATCGGGTCGAGCAACGAGCCCAGGAGTGTGCCAATCAGGCCGGAAACCGTTTTGAGCAGTAAGCTGACCAGAAGAATGTTTGGTTTGAGTTCCAGGCCGCTCAGGGTATCGCGCACGCTGGAAACGATGTTTTGCGTATCCATTGAGTGGATGTCCGGCGCTTCCTCCAACGCCTTGGGCTTGAGGAAGGTATAGGTTTCGTTCTGGCTAAAAACCGGTGAGTTTGCACCCAGGCCGATATCGATACCCAGTACTTCGAGCAGTACCAAAGGGGTGGCATTGGCCGGCTGCGTGGCTGAGAAAAAATTGTTGCTGTTGATGGTGCCGATCAGCACTTTTACGGCAGCCGCCTTATTCTCTACGGTCAGACTTTTGCTGGCCGCCGAGTCGCAGTTGTGGTCGATGACATGGCTGCTGCCGCTGGCGACTTCGAGGCCCAGATCCAGGCTGGGACTGGGCAGCACCTTGATGATGCCGAGGTTGATCCCTGACAGTAAGGGGCTCAGGTCCACGTTGATCAGAATTCGGGTTTGGGCGGTGCGCACGTAAATTTGTTTGGGGTCTGCCGGATACGGCGTTGCCTCACGCGGGTCTCCCAAAGCAGAGAACTGCGGGGGTTCAATGATCTTGATGTGCGTGGAGATATTGGCCAGCCCCAGCAGGCTTACGGGTAATGTGACTGCGGCAGCCTGTTGGCTGTTGGCCAGTTGCACCACGCCCTGCACAAGTTGCAGTGCATTGAGGGTGGCATCGAGGCCGGAAGTGGTACCACCATTCTGGATATCGAGTAGTTTGCCTAGGACAATACCGCCAGCGTTCTGGGCGACCAGGCTCAACTGGGTCAAGCCGCTGACATTGGCCAGAGGGCTGTTCTGGGCCGCGACCGTGGCCATCACTGCCAGGACATCACCCAGTTTGATGGACTTGCTCAACAGTTCGGTGTAGTTGCCAGCACTGACCTCGGCCTTGATAGCAAGCGCATCGAAAAAGTTGAGCAGGTTTACTCGTGCGCTCAGCAACCCTTGCCACTGCGCCAGGCTGAGATTGACTTGGCTGCCCAACAGGCTGCCGATCAAGCCGTTGAGTGCTGCCGACTGTGCGGTGTCGATGGACAGCAAGGTGCTGCGGATCACCAGTCGAGCCAGTGGTGGCCCGGGGAGGGCGGCAGTGGCCTGGGCCTGCAGGCGCGTGGACAGGTTTGAGCCATTGCCTGCGAACAGCGCACGAACACCGGCAGCGACGCTGGTGTCCACGATGTAGCTCACAGTCACGCGTACAGCATCGGACTTGCTGGCGTCAGGGATGAAGCGGCGCAGGCTTGAGGCTGTGGTTTGCAGGCTGCCGCATTCGACTTTCAGGCTGCGCTCGGGGCTTGCCGGATGGCCGTTGCGCGTGGCGGCCGAACTGGCTATTGCCTGGGCACTGGGCCCGGTAGATAAGCAGGTACCATTACCATTGACTGCTTCCAGCGCGGCCATGTCGGCGACCCGCTGCAAACGGCGCTGCTCCAGATACAGCCTGCCACTATCGACCACCATCAGCATGAACAGCAGCCCCATGGCCAGGGTCAAGGCCGCCATCAGGCCGATAGCACCGCGTTGCCGCGCGGGAAAGCGAGAGGACACGCGCACTCCTTAGCCGGCGCATGGCCGCGCGGGACAACCAACCGATCGCGGGGCAAGCCCGCTCCTAC
>JBOICD010000034.1:0-14101 GCA_050739855.1 Pseudomonas sp. | reverse complement strand
GTGCTGGGTATCACCCTGAGCAAGGAGCAGCTCAAGCTGGGCCGTAAGCGCGTCAAGGCCGAAGGTCTGCAAGACCAGGTGGAGCTGAAGATTCTCGACTACCGCGACATTCCTCAGGATGGCCGCTTCGACAAGGTGGTCAGTGTCGGCATGTTCGAGCATGTCGGCCATGCCAACCTGGCGTTGTACTCCCAGCGTCTGTTCGGTGCCGTGCGCGAAGGTGGCCTGGTGATGAACCACGGCATCACCGCCAAGCATGTGGACGGGCGCCCGGTAGGGCGGGGCGCGGGTAGTTTCATTGGGCGCTATGTGTTCCCTCAAGGCGAGCTGCCGCACCTGGCGATGATCGCTGCCAGCATCAGTCAGGCCGGTCTTGAAATTGTCGATGTCGAAAGCCTGCGCCTGCACTACGCGCGTACGCTCAAACACTGGAGTGATCGCCTGGAAAGCCAGTTGCAGTTAGCCTCGACGCTGGTGCCGGAGAAGGCCCTGCGGATCTGGCGTCTGTACCTGGCCGGTTGTTCTTATGCCTTCGCCAAGGGCTGGATCAACCTGCATCAGATCCTCGCGGTCAAACCCTTTGCCGACGGCCATCACGACCTGCCGCTGACCCGTGAGGACCTCTACCGCTAACGGTCAGAGAATTGGCGAAATCAGCCGGGCGATGCGCATCCCCAGTTGTTGCAGACGATGGGTGCCCTGGCTGTCTTCGGCGCTGATCTCTCGCGCCAGGTCGAAGTCATGGATGAGCATGACTTCGACCTGATCGGCGAAGTCGCGGTCGACCGTCAATAGCATCACTTCGAAGTTCAGGCGGAACGAGCGGTTGTCGAGATTGGCGCTGCCGATGGCGCTGATCTCGTTGTCGATCAACACCACCTTCTGGTGCAGGAAGCCCGGACCATAGCGGAACATCCTTACCCCGGCACGCACCGCCTCGAAGGCGAACAGGCTGGAGGCAGCGTAGACGATGCGATGATCGGCGCGTGACGGTAGCAGGATGCGCACATCGACCCCACGCAATACTGCCAGGCGCAACGCGGCGAATACCGCCTCATCAGGAATGAAGTAGGGGCTGGTAATCCACAGCCGTTCCCTGGCCGAATGGATAGCTTCGACGAAGAACAGCGAACAGGTTTCCTGAGGGTCGGCCGGACCACTGGCCAGCACCTGACAGAGCGCACCCTCCTCGGGATAGGTGTCGGGCAGGATCAGCGGCGGCAACTTGCGTGCGGCCCAGAACCAGTCCTCGGCAAAGGACTCCTGCAGACAGGCCAGCACCGGGCCGCTGACTTGCACATGGGTATCGCGCCAGGGCGAGAGCTTTGGCTTTTCGCCCAAGTACTCGTCGCCGACGTTGTGCCCGCCGAGAAAACCCTGCAAGCCATCGACCACGACGATCTTGCGGTGGTTGCGGAAGTTGACCTGAAAGCGGTTGAACCAACCGCGGCGCGTGGCGAAGGCGCGGATGTTCACACCGCCGTCGCGCAGCTTCTGGCTGTAGCTGGCGGGCAGGGCATGGCTGCCGACCCGGTCGTACAGCACATAAATGTTTACCCCTTCGGCGGCTTTCTTCAGCAGTAAGGCTTGCAAGGCGCGTCCCAGCTTGTCGTCATGGATGATGAAGAACTGCACCAGCACCGTGTCACGTGCTTGCTCAATGGCAGCGAAGATGGCGTCGAAGGTCGCCTTGCCGTCGATCAGCAGGCGTACCTGGTTGTTCGCCAGGCACGGCATCCGGCCCAACCTGGGCATGGCCCGAAGTGCGCCATAGGATTCGGAGTTGCGTGCCGCCAGTGCCTCATCAACCCACGGTCGCCAGTTCAGGTCGGCCATGGCCACGTGCATTTGCTGGTTAGCCTGGCGCCGCGCCTGGATGTAGGCATCGAAGGTGCGGCTGCCGAATACCAGGTAAGGGACCAAGGTGAAGTAGGGGACGAATAGCAGCGACAAGGCCCAGGCAATTGCACCCTGGGCAGTGCGCACGGTGAGCACTGCATGCATGGCGGCGATGGCACCGAGCAAGTGCAGGGCACCGATGAGGTAACCGAAGAAGTAGGGGCTGTGGTAATCCATATGCATCCTGCTGTCCAAAGGCTCTGCCTCTAACAGAGCATGTTCCACACGGTACTTGCAACCGAAAGGGCAAATTGACGTCTAAGCTGTGTTCCAGCTTGGGGCTGGAGTTTCGAGGAGTCATTAGATGAAAAGTCGTCTGCCAATGCTGGCATTGGTCCTGGGTGTATCGAGCCCGTTGGTGCATGCGCAGATGTTGCAACCGGGGTTGTGGGAGCTGACCACCAGCAATATGCAGGTCGATGGCAAGGCGCTGCCGGACATGGGCTTCATGCTTGGCCAGTTGAAGAACCTGCCGCCCGAGCAGCGGGCGATGATTGAAGGTGGCCTGGCCAAGCAGGGGATCAGTGTCGCCGGCCAGGGCGTGCGTTCGTGCCTGACGCCGGAACAGGTCAAGACCAACGATATTCCGCTGCAGGACCCGAAGTCCGCTTGCACCCAGAAGATTACCGAGCGCACTGGTAATGTCTGGAAGTTCACCTTCAGCTGCCCGAAGGCGCAGGGCAATGGGGTAGCAATATTCCAGAGTGATAAAGAGTTCACGACCACGGTGAACGGCACCTTCAATGCTTCGGGCGTCCAACAACAAGGCAGCATGAACACGCGTGCCGTTTGGCTGGGCGACGACTGCGGTAGCGTCAAGCCGCGAACCTAGAGCACGTTGAACCGCGTTACCAGTGCCACTGGCTGTGAGCAACCGCATCGTGGGCATGCAGACTCTCTGCATGTTCCACGCGCAGGGCGAAGCCGCTCAGCCAGGTCAGGTGTTGCAGGGCCAGGTGCAGACGTCGAGCGGCGTCTTCACAGAACATCAGGTTCTGACCGTTGGCCAAGGCAAAGGCCTGCTCGTCTGCGCGCTTCACCGCAGTCTGCACGGCGGTGCCCAGTGCCGCCTCAGCCTGATCGATCAGTGCCTTGATCGGCAGTTCGCTGACCCCTTGCTTCAAGCGTATCTGTAATTGCGCCACACTGCGTTGGCTGTGAGGCGTTGCCACCACGCCCTGGGCGCTGCCCAACCAGCTGAGTACAGCTTCATGGCTGAGGGTACGGTTGCCGAAGTCGGTGAGGAATTGCTGTTGAATCAATTGCCTGGCCAGGGCAGCAGAGCAAGGGCAGGTGGATGAATAATCCAGCTGCACTTTTAGTTCCACGTGGAACACTTCATCTTTCAGCTGTGCAGAAAGACTGACCGGATAGGCTTTCCAACCTGCCAACGGGCTGATCAATGCCGGACGTTTGAGCATGAGTTCAAAGCGCAAATTCAAGTAAGCGCCAGCGGATAATCCTGCGTGGCTTTCCAGAAAAGTACTCAACACCTGGTGAATGAGCAGAGGTGTTAAAGGCTGCTGTTCGAACACCTCCAGTGCCAGATACAAGCGCGACATGTGGATACCGCGTGAGCTGCCATCGTCCAGGCTGACGCCAGCGTCGGCACTTGCACGCAACGTGCTGCCATCAAACAACACCGGCAAGGCAATGTTGCACATGCCTACCCAGTCCAGGGGCAAGGCGCTGTGGATGGCTTGCGCGGCAATATCAGGAAGCGTAAGGGCAGTCATGGGCAGCTCGTATTCTGTGTGGCGATAGTGATTACTGGCAGCCGCTCAGGCGATTGCAGCGCAGGTTGAAGCGCTGGCCGCTGGAGCTGGAAACCCGATTGAACGTGGTCCAGCCGACTTTGCGGCTGTAGCCCACCCAGGTTTCACCGTCACTGGCCAGACCGGTGTAGAAAGTCAGCTGCCCGTAGCGACTGCTGGTTTGTGTCCACAGCCGCCGTCCTTGCACTTCATAACCGTGCAGATACGTGGTGCTGCCCTCGCTGCGCACGCTGTAGTAATTGCCTTGCGCGTCGCCACACGCCAGCAAGGTGGCGCTACGGGTGCACAGTGCCAAGCCTTTGCTCAGTGGAACAGCCACGGCGGCAACAGGCAGGCACAGCAGCACTATGGCAGTGGCAGACAGGCACAACAGTTTCATCTTTGGCGTCCTTCGAGGGGCCTTCGGTCGAGTTCAGGTAAAGCAGCTTGGCGAGATTGTATTGTTATAATATAACATTGTGCAATGCATCGTTCGAATGCGCCTGCCCCGATGAGGATCTGACCATGCCCAACCGCCTTCCCGTCACTGTACTTTCCGGCTTTTTGGGTGCCGGCAAAAGCACCCTGCTCAACCATGTCCTGCGTAACCGCGAGAACCTGCGGGTGGCAGTGATCGTCAACGACATGAGTGAAATCAACATCGACGCCAGCGAGGTGCAACGCAATGTCAGCCTCAACCGCGCTGAAGAAAAACTGGTGGAGATGAGCAACGGCTGCATCTGCTGCACCCTGCGTGAGGACTTGCTTGAAGAAGTTGGCCGACTGGCGCGCGAGGGTCGCTTTGATTACTTGTTGATCGAGTCCACCGGTATTTCCGAACCGCTGCCGGTTGCCGAGACCTTTACCTTCCGTGATGAGCAGGGCCGTAGCCTGGCCGATCAGGCACGGTTGGACACCATGGTCACGGTTGTCGACGGGTTGAACTTCCTGCGTGATTACCAGGCGGCTGAAAGCCTGGCCAGTCATGGCGAAACCCTGGGCGAGGACGACCAGCGCTCAATTAGTGACCTGCTGATCGAACAAGTGGAGTTTGCCGATGTAATCCTGCTCAGCAAGATCGACCTGATCAGTAGCCATGAGCGCGAAGAGCTCAGCGCTATCCTGCGCAGCCTCAACGCCCATGCGCGGATCGTACCGATGCTCATGGGCCAGGTGCCGTTGGCGTCGATCCTCAATACCGGTCTGTTCGATTTCGAACGTGCCGCCCAGGCGCCAGGATGGCTGCAGGAACTACGTGGTGAACATGTGCCGGAAACCGAGGAGTACGGCATCGCCGCCAGTACCTGGCAGGCCCGTCGACCGCTGCATCCGCAACGCTTCTTCGACTTTATCCACAGGTCGTGGAGTAATGGCCGCTTGCTGCGCTCGAAAGGGTTCTTCTGGTTGGCCAGCAAGCATCAGGAGGCAGGCAGCTGGTCGCAGGCCGGGGGCATGATGCGTTATGGCTTTGCCGGACGCTGGTGGCGCTTTGTGCCGCGTCAGCACTGGCCGCAAGATGAACAGAGTACGGCAGCAATCCTCAAGAACTGGACGGCCGAATACGGTGATTGCCGTCAGGAGCTGGTGTTCATCGGTCAGAACATTGACTTCACCCAGCTGAAGGCCGAGCTGGACGCCTGCCTGCTGAGCGACGCGGAAATGGCTGAAGGCACCGAAAGCTGGTGCCAACTGGCGGATCCTTTCGGGCCTTGGTATGACGAAGAGGCGGCTTGACGCAATGGACTGATTTCAAGGCATAGTGATGAAAATCCAGGGCGCCTAACGTCATATGCTGCAGAACATCCCTACCCACGTTATTGCCGGACCTTTGGGTGCCGGCAAAACCAGCCTTATCCGTCAGCTAATGGCTCAGCGACCCGTAAACGAGCGCTGGGCCATTCTGATCAATGAGTTCGGCCAGATCGGCCTGGATGCGGCGTTGCTGAGCACAGATGATCGGGGCATCGCCATGGGCGAGGTGGCGGGTGGCTGTCTGTGTTGTGTCAACGGTGCGCCTTTTCAGGTCGGACTGGGGCGTTTACTGCGTAAAGCCAAACCGCACCGGTTGTTTATCGAGCCTTCGGGGCTGGGGCATCCACTGCAATTGCTGGAACAACTTCGACAGCCGCCATGGCGTGGGGTATTGGCCGTACAGCCAGCGGTAATGGTGCTGGATGCCGAGCAACTCGCAGGGCGCATTGCTTTACCTGAGGCGCAGCAGGACGCGTTGGCCGACGCGGGCCTGCTGGTGCTGAATAAATCCCAAGGGCTGGATGACGAACAACGCTTGTGGATAACTTCACAGCTGCCGCGTCAGCCGCTGTACTGGACCGAGCAGGGGCGATTGCCGTTATCGGCGTTGCCAACCCAGGTGTTTGCACCGGGCGTAACCGAGGCTGTGGATAAGCTGGATTTACCCAATACGGCCGGGCCTAATGCGACCCTGTGGATAAATCCACATGAGCCAATCTGCAGCATTCAGGACGCTTCAGAGGGCTGGAGTATCGGCTGGCGCTGGCATCCGCAGCAGAGGTTCGAACGCTCGCGTCTCGAACAGTTGTTGCGTGACTTCGACTGGCGCCGGGCCAAACTGGTTATCCACAGCCCGCAAGGTTGGCAGTCGATCAACGCGGTAGGCGGGCAGGGCGATCTGCACTGGCAACCCAGCGAATGGCGTCGCGACTCGCGCATCGAGCTGATTTTCGCCACCGCACAGGATCAAAAGTTGCTGCAGCAAGCCATGCAGGCTTGCCGGCTCTAGTTACGCCAGCGGTTATGGTCCTGGCGCCACTGATTCATTTCGATGACGTTGTCGGCGTGCTGTGCCGGTTTGATTTCGAACGGGTAGGGCGCCAGTTCGATCTGCATGCTGTGGGCACCAAACTGGGTGACTGTGCCCGGGTGGCGCTGCTCACCGGTGACGGTGAACTCGAAGTTATACACACGGGCCAGGCGCTTGCGACCCTGGGCGTCGCGGACAAAACCGATGCGCTTGAGCGCCACGTTGCCATCGAGCAGTTCCAGATCGAGTTTTGCACAGTGCTGCTTGACCCGTTCCAGGGCCTTTTCACGCAATCCGTGGTTGTGCCACAGCCAGGCGCCAGCTGAAGCCAGCAGCATCAGCACGGAGAGATTACCCAGGGTCAGCATTTACATTTACTCCAACGAAGTACGCCCAGCTTAACTGCCTCCCCGCTCTGTCGTACAGGTGGCATTTGACGCCATACTGCACGTCTTGTCTTTCAATTCACTGCTTCGGAAGTCTTGCATGAAACGTACGCCGCATCTGCTCGCCATCCAGTCCCATGTAGTTTTCGGCCATGCCGGTAATGGCGCGGCAGTGTTCCCGATGCAGCGGGTCGGTGTGAATGTCTGGGCACTCAATACCGTGCAGTTCTCCAACCACACTCAGTATGGCCAGTGGACGGGAGAAGTGCTTGCGCCAGCTCAAATTCCCGCACTGGTCGAGGGCATCGCCGCGATCGGCGAGTTGGGCAATTGCGATGCAGTGTTGTCCGGCTATATGGGCAGCGCCGAGCAGGGGCGCGCGATCCTCAGTGGCGTGGCGCGGATCAAGGCGGCCAACCCCAAGGCCTTGTACCTGTGTGACCCGGTCATGGGGCATCCGGAAAAGGGCTGCATCGTACCGGCCGAAGTCAGCAGCTTTTTGCTTGAAGAAGCGCTGGCCGCCGCCGATGTGCTGTGCCCGAACCAGCTGGAACTGGACAGTTTCTGTGATCGCCGGCCGGAGTCCCTGGAGGATTGCGTGACCATGGCTCGCAGCCTGCTGGAACGTGGGCCGAAAGCGGTGCTGGTCAAGCACCTGGCTTATCCAGGACGCGGAGCGGAAGACTTCGAGATGCTGCTGGTGACTGCAGAAGGCAGCTGGCACCTGCACCGGCCGCTGCTGGCCTTCCCGCGTCAACCGGTGGGCGTGGGTGACCTGACTTCAGGGCTGTTTCTGGCGCGCCTGCTGCTGGGCGACAGCTGGCTGGCAGCGTTCGAATTCACCGCCGCCGCCGTACATGAAGTGCTGCTCGAAACCCAGGCCTGCGCCAGCTACGAACTCGAGCTGGTGCGGGCCCAGGACCGCATCGTGCATCCACGGGTGCGCTTCGAGGCTCGGCGCCTGAGCTGTTAAAGCGTGTCGCCCTTGAGCTCCTGGTAGCGTTTTTCCAGCTCCTGGCGAATCAGGCGGCGCTGCTTGCCTTGCAGGAAGCGGCGCTTTTCTTCGCTGGATTCCGGCTGGCGCGGCGGTACCGCCACGGGCTTGCGGTCGTCATCGACGGCGACCATGGTGAAAAAACAGCTGTTGCTGTGGCGCACCGAACGCTCGCGAATGTTTTCGGTGACCACCTTGATGCCGACCTCCATCGAGGTATTGCCGGTGTAGTTGACCGAGGCAAGAAAGGTCACCAGTTCGCCGACATGCACCGGCTCGCGAAAGACCACCTGGTCTACCGACAGGGTCACCACATAACGCCCGGCATAGCGGCTGGCGCAGGCATAGGCGACTTCATCGAGGTATTTCAGCAGTGTGCCGCCATGAACGTTGCCAGAAAAGTTGGCCATGTCCGGGGTCATCAGAACGGTCATCGACAGCTGGGCGTTTCCAGGTTCCATAGTGTGCTCACGGTTAGGTTGCGCTGAGGCGGGGTGGCGACTGGTATTCACGCTTCTTTCCCCTATTACGATTCCCATCTAAAGACGGGACGCTGACAGCGGCCCTGTCGTCACGCTGTTTGTGCCATTTTCGGCGTTGATTTGGTCGATCTGTTTCCGCTTATTGCACCGGCTTTTCGCGACAGGCGGCAGTGTTAACCTGAGGAGGCCCATGCAAGGTGGGTTTTCTACATTAAAAGCGCTATGTACCCGCAACTCAATCAGTCTATTCCTGGGATGAGTAGCGGTTTGTCCTTCGTCTCAAGGTAAGGAGTACCACGCCGTGCATGCCATCAGCTTTATCCAGGACTTGGCAGTGATCATGCTGGTTGCGGGTGTGGTCACCATCCTCTTTCACCGTTTCAAACAGCCGGTGGTGCTGGGTTACATCGTCGCCGGCTTTATCATCGGCCCCCACACCCCGCCTTTTGGCCTGATTCACGACGAAGACACGATCAAGACCCTCGCCGAGCTCGGGGTGATCTTCCTGATGTTCTGCCTGGGCCTGGAGTTCAGCCTGCGCAAGCTGTTCAAGGTCGGCGCCACGGCGTTTATCGCGGCGTTCCTGGAAATCGTGCTGATGATCTGGATCGGCTTCGAGATCGGCCGCTGGTTCGGTTGGAGCACCATGGATTCGCTGTTCCTGGGGGCGATTCTGGCGATTTCCTCGACCACCATCATCGTCAAGGCGCTCAACGACCTGAAGATGAAGAACGAGCGCTTTGCCCAACTGATCTTCGGCGTGCTGATCGTCGAGGATATCCTCGGTATCGGCATCATCGCCTTGCTTTCGGGGATCGCCGTCAGTGGCTCGGTCAGTTCCGGCGAAGTGTTTTCCACCGTCGGCAAGCTGTCGCTGTTCATGATCGTCGCACTGGTCATCGGCATTCTGCTGGTGCCGCGGCTGCTGGCCTACGTCGCACGTTTCGAAAGCAACGAGATGCTGCTGATCACCGTGCTGGGCCTGTGTTTCGGCTTCTGCCTGCTGGTGGTCAAACTCGAGTACAGCATGGTGCTGGGGGCTTTCCTGATCGGTGCAATCATGGCCGAATCACGACAGTTGCTGAAAATCGAGCGTCTGATCGAACCGGTTCGCGACCTGTTCAGTGCAATTTTCTTTGTCGCCATCGGCATGATGATCGACCCGCTGGTGCTGGTCGAATATGCCTGGCCGATCGTGGTCATCACCGTCGCCGTGGTGCTGGGCAAGATGCTGTCCTGTGGCATGGGGGCATTTATCGCCGGCAATGACGGACGCACCTCGCTACGGGTGGGGATGGGGCTGTCTCAAATTGGCGAGTTCTCCTTCATCATTGCGGCGCTGGGCATGACCCTGCAGGTTACCAGCGACTTTCTCTACCCGGTCGCAGTGGCGGTATCGGCGATCACAACGCTGCTCACGCCTTATCTGATCCGTGGCGCCGACCCGTTGTCGCTGAAGCTTGCCAAGGTCGTCCCGCGGCGCCTGGCACGGGTGTTGTCGCTGTACGGCGAGTGGCTGCGCAGTATCCAGCCCCATGGCGAGGGGGCGTTACTGGCCTCGATGATCCGGCGCATCCTGCTGCAGGTGGGGGTGAACCTGGCACTGGTGGTGGCGATCTTTTTCACTGGCGGCTATTTCGCTGCGCGCATCGGCGAATACCTGGGGGAATGGATCAGCGACGTAGGCCAGCAGAAGGCACTGTTCTGGGGCGCGGCATTACTGCTGTCGCTACCGTTCCTGATTGCCGCCTATCGCAAGCTCAAGGCACTGTCGATGCTGTTGGCCGAGATGGGCGTCAAGCCAGAAATGGCCGGGCGCCATACCCAGCGGGTGCGCCGAGTGATTGCCGAAGTGATCCCGCTGTTGTCGCTGCTGGTGATCTTCCTGCTGTTGTCGGCACTTTCGGCGAGCATTCTGCCGACCAGCGAATTGCTGGTGCTGATTGTGGTGGTGGCGGCGGGTGTGGTGGCGTTGCTCTGGCGCTGGCTCATCCGTGTGCACACGCGCATGCAGATCGCTTTGCTGGAGACGCTGGACAACCATCAGGAGAATCACCACTAGGGTGGCGGGGGCAAGACGCTTCCTGCACGGGACGATTCGAATGTCCGAGGGGATGGAGCGGTAGCGAACCGCCACGCACAGGAAGGTGTGGCGATTCTACGAACATTAATGGCTAATGGCCATTAACTTGTGAGGGTATTTCTCATTCAGCTTTCCAGCCAGACATCTCGCGCCCAGTGCCAGACCGACTCCCAGCTTTCTTCAGTGACGATCTCCTCTTCGCCGGACCACAGCACCACGGTGCCGTCTTCTTCGACGCAGTAGTAGTCGTCGCCGTCCTGGCAGATCGGGATCAGCTCACGCGGTACACCCAGGTCCCAGGCAGTAGCGGCCACTTCCGGCAAATAGGTATGCGACTGCGGGTCGGTGACGGTGACCGGCTCCAGGCTGCCATAGACCACGTCGCTGACCGTCAGCAGGAATTCCTTGAAGACGAACGGAATGTTGATGAACAACTGTTCTTCGATTTCGACCAACTGGTCTTCGTCCGGCAACTCCAGCGGCACCGGTACCGGTTCATTGGCTTCTCGGAGCTGTTCGATGACTTCTTCCACGGTTCTATCCTCTAACCTTTACGACACGCTGCGCGTTATACCCTAGTAGCCCGCTGCGCTAAAAGCAAAACCCCGGGACAAGCCCGGGGTTTTTTTGTGCAATGCCTCAAGATCAGCCGTTCTGGCGGATCCCGGCGACCAGCCAAGGCTGGTTTTCGCCCTGGGCGCGTTCCATGTTCCAGCTTTCGCTGAACACTTCACCCTGGTCGAAGCGCGAGGTTTTCGACACACCGCTGAAGGTCAGGGTGGCGATGGTCTTGTCGGCGCGATCATCGACACCTTCAAGTTGCACGTTCAGGTCGTCGATGTAGGTGGACTGGAAGCCATCACCCAGCTCAGCACGCTCCTGCTTGAGGAACTGCAGCATTTGCGGGGTAACGAATTCGGCGATCTTGTCCATTTCGTTGGCGTCCCAGTGCTGCTGCAGCGTCTGGAAGTGGTTACGGGCAGCGGCCAGGAAGTTCTGCTCGTTGAACCAGGCCGGTGCGTTGATGACCGGACGGGCGGCAGCGGCTGGCGCGGCGGAACCACCGAAGATCGACGGCTGGGCAGTTGGCTGGTGTGCTTCACGCTGGAACGGCGCGTGACCGGCGGCGGCCATTTGTGGCTGCTGCTTGCGGCGACGGGCGGCGATGAAGCGGAACACCAGGAAGGCGATCAGCGCCATGATCAGGATGTCGAAGATCTGCATGCCATCGAAGCCATCGCCCATGAACATCGAGGCCAGCAGGCCACCGGCGGCGATACCGGCCAGAGGGCCGAGCCATTTCGATGCGCCGCTGGCGGCTGCAGGTGCACGACCTGGAGCGGTTGGCGAGGCAGCCGGTGTGGTCGGGGCAGCTTGGCGGGTCTGGTGCATTGGCGCGGCGCCTGAGCTTTTGCCGCCGCCCATGCGTTTGGCGTTGGCGTCGAGGCTCATCGTCAGGCCGATGCACAACGCCAGGGCGATGCTAAGAAAACGTTGCATAGAAGGGTATTCCCGTTTTGTGGATTGCACGCGCGTCATGGTGCACAGGTTGTAGGACACATGACCAGCGCCAAGATGTTTCCATCTTTTGCTTGTTTGTGGGAGCGGGCTTGCCCCGCGATTGCGATTTGTCAGTCTTATCGCATCGCGGGGCAAGTCGGGTCGCCGCACCGCCGCTCCCACAGCATCAGCCTAAAGCGCTTCGAGCTTGGCGTAGCCGAGCATCAGCCATTTGCTGCCTTCGGCGAAGTTGACCTGCACCCGGGCCTGGGCGCCGGATCCTTCGAAATTGAGGATCACGCCCTCGCCGAACACCGCGTGTTGCACACGCTGGCCAAGGTTGAAGGCGGTTTGCGGAATATTCGCGTTGGCAAACAGGCTGCTGCTGTTCTGCTTTTGACCTGAGCCGAAAGGGCGGCTGACGCTGTTGGACAGGCGTACTTCCTGAATCAGCCCTGCCGGAATCTCGCGTACGAAACGGGAAACCTTATTGTAGGTTTCACTGCCATACAGGCGTCGGGTTTCGGCGTAGGTCATCACCAGCTGCTGCATCGCCCGGGTGATGCCGACGTAGGCTAGCCGGCGTTCTTCCGCCAGACGGCCAGGCTCTTCCAGGCTCATCTTGTGTGGGAACAACCCTTCTTCCATGCCGACCAGGAACACATGCGGGAACTCCAGGCCTTTGGCGCTGTGCAGGGTCATCAGCTGGATGCTGTCTTCGTGTTCGTCGGCCTGGGCATCACCGGCTTCCAGCGAAGCATGGCCGAGGAACGCGGCCAGGGGCGAGAGTTCGGCGTCTTCTTCGCTGGTTTCGAAGTTGCGCGCGGCGCTGACCAGTTCCTCAAGGTTTTCTACCCGTGCCTGACCCTTTTCACCTTTTTCTTCCTGGTGATAGATGATCAGCCCGGACTGCTCGATGACCGTCTGGGTCATCAGGTGCAGCGGCATCTCCATGACCTTGGCGGCGAGGTTCTCGATCAGCTCGACGAACGCGGCCAAGGCGCTGGCGGCGCGGCCCTTGAGCGCCTTGTTGGCGATCAGCAGGTTCATCGATTCCCACATCGACACCTCGCTGTGCCGGGCGTGGTCGCGAATCGCTTCGACGGTTTTCTCGCCGATGCCCCGCGGCGGTACGTTGATCACCCGCTCCAGCGCAGCGTCGTTGCCGCGCCCTTCGAGCAGGCGCAGGTAAGCCATGGCGTTCTTGATCTCGGCGCGTTCGAAGAAGCGCTGGCCACCGTAGATGCGGTAGGGGATGCGTTCACGCAACAAGGCTTCTTCAAGCACCCGCGACTGGGCGTTGGAGCGATACAGGATGGCAATGTCGCTGCGCGCCAGGCCGGTCTTGAGCACGCTCTCGATGGTTTCGACCACGTAGCGCGCTTCATCGTGTTCGTTGAACGCCGCGTACAGGCTCAAGGGCTCGCCATCGCCGCCGTCGGTCCACAGCTCCTTGCCCAGGCGATCGCTGTTGTTGGCGATCAGGGCGTTGGCGGCCTTGAGGATACCGGCCGTGGAGCGGTAGTTCTGCTCCAGACGGATCATCTCGGCGTCGGGGAAGTCGGCGCTGTACTGGTGGATGTTCTCGATCTTGGCCCCGCGCCAGCCATAAATGGACTGGTCGTCGTCGCCGACCACCATCAGGCTGTCGCCGCCTTTGCAGAGCAGACGCAACCAGGCGTACTGCACGGCGTTGGTGTCCTGGAATTCGTCCACCAGCACATGGCGGAAGCGCCGTTGGTAGTGTTCGAGCAGGCCCGGGTGGTCGCGCCACAGGTCCAGGGCGCGCAGCAGCAGCTCGGAGAAGTCGATGACCCCGGCGCGCTGGCAAGCCGCCTCGTAGGCCTCATAGATGCTGCGCATGGTGCCCAGGTACAGGTCGCCGCTGGCCTGGATGTGTTGCGGGCGCAAACCCTCATCTTTCTGCCCGTTGATGAACCATTGGGCCTGGCGCGCCGGCCAGCGCTGCTCATCGAGGCCCAGCTCACGGATCACCCGCTTGACCAGGCGTTGCTGGTCATCGCTGTCGAGGATCTGGAAGTTCTGGTTCAACCCGGCTTCCTGCCAGTGCGCACGCAGCAGGCGATGGGCCAGACCGTGGAAGGTGCCTACCCACATACCAGCGGGGTTGATGCCCATCAACTGCTCGATGCGCTGGCGCATCTCGGCAGCGGCCTTGTTGGTGAAGGTCACCGACAGGATCGAGTGCGGCGAGGCCTGC
>JBOICD010000033.1:0-14110 GCA_050739855.1 Pseudomonas sp. | reverse complement strand
GCTGTGGGTGCCCGACTCTGGCGTCGACCCCGTGTCTCCGGAAACCCTGACGCTGGTCAACACTGCTGCGGGTGATGCGCAATTCAGCCTGATTAACGGCCAGGCGGTGGCGGTCGGCGCCTGGTCCTACGAGCTGTCTTCGGCCAGCAATGGCAACGGCGGTACCGAGTGGTTTCTCGACCCGGAAAAACGCACAGTCAGCCCCGGCACGCGCTCGGTCATGGCGCTGTTCAACACCGCGCCGACCGTCTGGTACGGCGAAATGACCTCGCTGCGCAGCCGCATGGGTGAGTTGCGCTTCAACGGCAGCCAGCCGGGCCTGTGGATGCGCAGCTACGGCAACAAGTATAACGTCGCCGACGCCAGCGGCACCGGTTACCAGCAGAACCAGCACGGCCTCTCGCTCGGCGCCGATGGCCGCCTGCCCTGGGGCGATGGCCAGTGGCTGATCGGTGCTCTGGCCGGTTACAGCCGTTCCGACCTCGACCTCAATGAAGGCACCTCCGGCACAGTCGACAGCTACTACCTCGGCGCTTACACCACCTGGCTCGACGCCGAGTCGGGTTATTACTTCGACGGCGTGGCCAAGTTCAACCGTTTCCAGAACAAGGCCAAGGTCGCGGTCAATGACGGCAGCCACGCCAAGGGCGACTACGACAACCTCGGCATGGGTGTTTCCGCCGAGTTCGGCCGTCATATTCCGCTGTCCAATGGTTACTTCATCGAGCCTTTCACCCAGTGGTCGGCGGTGGTGATCCAGGGCGAAGACTACCAGCTGAGCAACGACCTGCAGGCTGATGGCGACCGTACCCGCTCGCTGCTGGGCAAAGCCGGCCTGACAGCGGGTAAAACCTTCGAACTTGCCAGCGGCGGCAAGCTGCAACCCTATCTGCGCGCGGCGATGGCGCACGAGTTCATCAACAACAACGAAGTCCAGGTCAACAACAACCGCTTCAATAATGACCTGTCGGGTTCTCGTGGTGAACTGGGTGCTGGACTGGCACTGGGACTTACCAGTGGTTTGCAGGTGCATGTCGATGTGGAATACGCCAACGGCAAGCATATTGAGCAACCGTATGGTGCGAACCTGGGGTTGCGTTATAGCTTCTGAACCGATCGCACCCTTGTCATGAAGCCCGACACCACTGTATCGGGTTACTGCTGAGCATCTGCACATTGGAAGCAATACAAGCAAGTACAAAAAAGGGGAAATGCACTAGGCATTTCCCCTTTTTCAACTTATTACCAGTCAAAAACGGCAAGTTTGACCCGCAGATGACATCCAAAAAGTGCCCAGATGGCGCTCCGAAGTTACAGGAAAGCCATCTATCTGTGCCGTGTAGACAATACTACCACGACGCAGGTCGGTGGTCAGAAACCAAGGATCATAAGGGATTTCAACCACAAAGCCATTATTGGCCTGTTCCTCTGTCGGGGTAAATGTAAATTGATACTCATTGCCTGGAACAGGCACAGTACCTGCTGAATCAGTCCATCCCTGATAGGTGAAATTTAGTGGCTGATTCGCCAACTTAGGTTCTCCACCCGGCACACCAACCACTATGACCCGCTCCCCTAGGTTATTCAATTGTACCGAGCTACAGTTGAACCAATTTCCTTGCGGATCCTCCTCAAGGTCAGGAAACTGGAACGCTGGCTTAGGCACGCTAATTGTAGAGACCTGGACACGAACAAGCTTGGCCCCTGAAGTGATAATATTAGCGTTGGTCGACGGATGGGCAACTGTGTAATGGACTGGCAACGCGTCGCTATTGCCTTCTGCATCGATGAGCGCCCAAGGAATAGTGAACGGTATCTTGAAATTTGGCGGCTCATTACCCACTACACGGTATTCTCCGCCAGGCGACGGGACAACCTTACCATTCCAGTACAGTTGGACAACATCACCCGCCTTCGATGACCCATACAGGTCTACCGATGCAGTGGCATCCTCGTTTGCGTCAGCCTCGGTCAATTCATCAGGATCAGGGGTGTTCTTGCCCTGGACAACAGGCAAGTCCAGAAGCGGATGCACAACACCTGGCGGATTAGTCGGATCCACCGGTCCCGGCGTGCGAAGATCGACTTTGACTGTTTTGCCGACCGCCTCAGGGAACTCCCGGTTGCCGCGAACAATCTTGTAGGTCACTCGTTAGTCTTTTACGCCCGGATCACCATTGAGCACTGCGGAGTATGGCAAATCCACCGTCGCTCCCGCTTGCGGCATGGCCTGCGCTGGCCGCGCCACCCCATCGAAGGCCACTACCACCTGGTCCCCTGCCCCCCAGTTGGTATAAGGATCAATGACCACCACCACCCCTTGAATAGCATCAGCCTGGTCGATCAAGCCATCATCGCTGACCGGCACCTTGGGCGGCTGCAAATCGGTGGGGGCCGGCACCAATGTAATGTTGACATTCTTGAATGCCGATTGACGTCCGACATTGCCTTTACGGTCCGCCAGTGTATAGAACAACGTCTGATCACCTTCCTTGCCATCGAGCATGGCCCTGGTCAGCTCAACGGTGATCGGCGTCGTCACATCCGCACGGATAACAGTCCCGACTTTTAACGCTGTCGGTATGGTGCTGCCCAGGTAGACCACCACCTCATCGTCGATCTTGGGATCGCCGTAGTTTAGCGGCACAGTGACCACTACCTTGTCACTATTCTTATCCAGATACTCCGCCGTGATGCCATCGGCCTCCACTTCGGGGGGCAACTCGATCAAGGCGCCAGCGTTACCGCCATTGGGTGGTGTCTTATCGATATTGATGGTCAAACGCTCAGAGGTAACCGGGTTACCGCCCGTATAAACCATGTAAGCAAGTTGAAAGGTGCCTGCACTTACCGTTGCGGTATTCGGCAACGTCAGCTTCATAGGGAAATCACCCGGATCAATCGGCGTAGTGAAGCGGATTATCGTTTCATCTAAGCGGTTACCCTGCCATTGCAAATAGATTCTCCCCGGCAGATTCGGCGCGGAGTCCTGATCGAACTGAGGAACATCAACTGTCAGTGGCTGCCCTTGATACCGGGAGTGCAGTTGGTTCGGGTTGTCATCCGATTTATCTGGTAATAGCGGGTTAGCTGCGCCCAGCGCTGGAGCAGGAACAGTTTTTTTAAGAGTGCGGCGCAGTTTTAGATTTAGACTGTCAGCCCGCGCTTCTTCAGCAGTTGGTTTTACTTGAACATTCATAATTCAACCTCATTTATTTGACTTGGTTGTTTTTACTAATGAATCGCCATAAAAACCGGAAATGGCGAAACCACTTCACTGGATGAAACTCATTGCAAAGATCATTATCCGGCCCGCAGACCTGACCGCTTGGCAGTGTCCGAGTGATATACACCTGCTCCCGCTGTGAACTGCCAAACCCACCGTCGACTTTGGTCAAGGTGTAATGAGCGGTGGCGGAGCCGTTGTTGACCATCGGCTCGATATGCACCAGGTAAGGCACCACAACATCGAAACCATTGAGCGCTTCAGCGGCGCTCAGCATTTTGCGCTGCGACCACAAAGTGCTTTCAATCGGCTTGAGTGAGCCGAGGTCTTCATAGCCCTGGCAGTGAACTTCCACCAGATCGTTGGCGGCGAAAGCCGGATTGCCTTCGACCCTGATGGTCACCCCTTCCCAGATACGCGGCTTGGCGCAGCAATTGAGATAGCCCTGATTGTCGGCATGAGGGAAGCCCGGGGTCTGCAGCCCTTCGATGGGAACAATCAGCACTTGCACCGCAGTCGCTGGCGCCAGCTGCTGATTGATGCCGTTATCCGTGACGTAGGAGACCGGTAAGGTTATGTTGTTCTTGTCCTGCTCGACGATCGCCCAGGGCACACTCAACGTCAGCGGCTTGCCGGCCGCATCGCCCGGCTGCACCTCATAACGGGCGGCTGGTTCGGCCACTGCACCCCAGAACACCTCGAGCCATTCGCCGGGCTGCGGATCGTCGAACAACGTCAGCAGCACCCGGGCATCGCGCCCCTGATCCTGAGCAGTCAGCGTATTGGGCAAATCCGAAACCTCGCCCCGTATTTCCAGTCTGGCCAAGTCATTATTAAGCAGGGCCGGGGCATTGGCGTGATCCTGGCCAGCGACGGTGAAATCGAAGGGGACCGACACTTCGGGGGATTTAGGCGACAGCGATCCACCAAATCGAACCTGATAACTCACCTGCGCCGTGCCAGGCCCCAAACCGTTGGCCGTCAGCTCCCGCCAGGGCACGAAGATCGTCAGTGGAAAGCCGTTGGGGTCCACGGCAAACTCCGCCAACTCGCCGCCGCCCCAGTTGACGATGATGAATTGCGAAGCCTCGGCGTTGTCATAGCGGTCGATCTCGACCGTCACCCCGCCCTGGCTGGAGGCACCCTCGCGGGCGTGCTGGCGGTCGATCAAGCCGCGCGCTGACAGAGGGATCCGTGGCGCGGGCAAGTCTTCCGGGGCTGGCACCAGGTCGACACCAATGCCGGCCGAATAAGCCAACGGGCTTTCGTTGCCAGCCAGGTCGTACAGCCGATAGAACAGGAAGCGCTGCCCTCCGCCACTGTCACGTATCACTGTTTCAGTCAGGGACAGGAGCAAGCGCCGGTTGTCGATATCGTCCTGGCTGAACACCTGCTCGCCAGCGATGGGCGTATCACCCGGCATCGGATCGGCTTTAGCCCAAAAGAACACCGCCCGATCGAATGCACGCATGCTGCTATAGGAAGGCACCGTGACCAGCACCTGGCCATGCTGTGTCAGGTAGTCGTCGGTGATAACCCCAAGCAGTTCATCAGGATAGCGCGCCCCTGCCGGCTGTTGATGGTCGTGGGGCGGTACGGTATCGATGGTGACCCGCTTGATCAGCGAATCACTCGGATTGCCACCCTGGGTGATTCGGTAAGACAAGTCATAAGTGCCATGAACCAGGTGTTCTTGCGGCACCGTGATGATCTTGTCTCCCGGCTCTACCGGGGTCGGGTAATCTTGATCTCTGACCGAGACAAACCCCGAGCCAGCAATACGCCAACCGATTGAAACAGTTTCCCTGGTAATGTTCGGGTCGTCCGAAAATGGCCAGGCGGGCACCACCACCTCAAGGTCATCATTGAGCACGGCACGCGCGACGATACCGTCGGGATTCTCCACCCCCTGCTCATCCCGGATGATCGCCGGAACTTCTGGCGTAGCAAGGGCTACTAATTCACTGAAAAGATGAGTCGGCTTTCTGCGCGCGTCCATGGAGGCTCCCGTCCTGATCCAGACAACATCGCGATGGCCTTGCCTTGGGCCACCCGAGCGGTCACGGGAGATTGAACGCCAATTCGCTCAGGCTGAAAACTGACAGAAATAACAGGTGTGTTGAGAGGGAAACTGGACTATGGAAGGGGCGAAAAACGCCAGGGACAGGAATTTCAGGCACAAAAAAAGAGGCCCTTGGGCCTCTTTCTTGACCGGCTTGCGCCGATTGAATCTGGAGCGGGAAACGAGACTCGAACTCGCGACCCCGACCTTGGCAAGGTCGTGCTCTACCAACTGAGCTATTCCCGCATTGGCGTCCCCTAGGGGACTCGAACCCCTGTTACCGCCGTGAAAGGGCGGTGTCCTAGGCCACTAGACGAAGGGGACACACTACAACATTCACTCCCTGCTGCGTTTCGCTGTGTGCTTTACGCTGCAAGTGGCGCGCATTCTAGGGATGCTACGAAAGCTCGTCAACTGCTTTGTATAAATTTATTTAAATCAATGACTTCCGCAGTAGCAAAAGCAACTGTTCGAGGCCATTGCCGAGCCGTACCAGGTTCGGCAATGGCCCTCTTGCTGGACCCTCTCAACTTATCCGGATACCGGGATACAACGGCCCGATCTGCGCCTCCCAACCCTCCGAGCCGTTACCCATATCCTTACAGGCACACTTGATGAAGGGCCACGGCATATGCCTCTGGTCCTTCGCCCAGTACCTGCCACCACCAGGCCAACCTACCTGGGCGAGTCCACCTGGCCCGTACTGGTTATAGATTTCCCGCAACTGCGCCAAACTTAAACGCTGCTCCCACCCCACAAAATATTGTGAAGAGCCCATGAAGTTCATCCTGCGAACATTCTGCACCGTCACGCTGTAACTCCTGGACTGCCCTGCATTGTCCCTCACGGTAATGGTTGCCGAACCATTACCGCGCGACATCACCGTCCCATTGCCATCCACACTGGCCACATTGGCGTTGCTCGAACTGTAGCTAAGGGGCGGCGTGCCACCCGACGCTTGTCGTTGCCGGGAGGTATTGGCCGGTCGGCGGCTGGGGCCCTGGCCGTTATCGGCCCGCACATAAATCACGCCATTGAGGACCATGGGACTGGTATCGATTACCAATGGCGGCCGCGCTTCGACGATCACCCGCCAAGGCGCAGACACCGGTTGACTGCCGTAGAGTCCCTTGACCGTGAAATCATGCTGGCCGATCGACAAACCGGTGAGCGCTGCCTGCCAATTGCCGTTGGCAGGAACCGTTAGCGTTTGTCGCGCCGCCCCGTTATCCAGGATCTGTACCTGCAAGCCTCCTTGCGCGGTGCCATGCAGCGTCACACTCGTGGTGTAGGTACGACCTCCGTTGCCGATCGCGGCACCGTTGCTGTCGAGGACGCGGGTGATGACCGGTGTCACGCCCTGACGCACTTCGAAGGTACGTGGCGCCGACTCCCGGCTGCTTCCATACAGCGCCACAGCCTTGACACTGTAGTGCCTGACCGTCAGACCAGTCATGACCAGGGTCCAATCGCCTGCGCCGTTTGCCGCTGTCGTGCCGGCCGACACTACTCCCTCGAAGACTTCAATCCGCTGGCCAATACTCGCCTTGCCCGACACAGTGACGCTGGAGTCGAAGGTGAAACCGCCTTCACTCACCACACCGTTGGAGTCCCTCACACTCACAATGCTTGGCGCCACCTCTGCCACCACACTGAATGAGCGAATATCAGACTCAAGGCCACTGCCATACAGCGCCTTGGCCTTGAGTCTGTACGGCCGGATCGTCAGCCCCTGCAGCGGATGAGACCAATCGCCACTGGCGTTGGCCGTTACCCGACCCAGCGACGTCGTACCGTCGAACAGTTCCACCTGCTGGCTGATACTGGCCTTGCCGGCAAGGGTCACCGAGGTGTCCACCGTAGTGCCCACCTCAGCCACCTCACCACGTGAATCTCTAACACTGGTGATGCTCGGCTTGATGTCGACGTAAACCGTGAAAGTCCTCAGCGCCGACTCTTCGCCGTTGCCATACAGCGCCTTGGCCTTGAGGCTGTAGGTCCTGGCCGTCAAGCCGGTCAGTGGCAGGGTCCAGTCTCCGCTGGCACTGACCCTTGCAACGCCTCTGGATAACGC
This sequence comes from Pseudomonas sp., assembly GCA_050739855.1. Lineage (GTDB taxonomy): Bacteria > Pseudomonadota > Gammaproteobacteria > Pseudomonadales > Pseudomonadaceae > Aquipseudomonas. Next base: position 6,748 of record JBOICD010000033.1, on the reverse strand, counting down.
CCCTTCGAAGATCTCCACCTGCTCGTTCGCACTGCCCTTGCCGCCCAGGGTGACCGAGGTGTCGACGGTGGCGCCGCCATCGGCGACCTCCCCTCTCGAATCTCTGACGCTGTCGAGCGTCGGGAACACATAGTCGACCACGCGGAAGCTGCGTGCGGCCGATTCCGCACCGCTGCCGTACAGCGCCCTGGCCTTGATGACGTAGGTTTTGACTGTCAGGCCGCTTAGCGTCAAAGTCCAGTTGCCCTGGGCATCGGTACGCACGGTATCCACCACAACCTGTCCATCAAGCACTTCCAGAGACTGGTCGACACTGGCTTTACCGGACACGGTGATCTGGGTATCGACCGTCGTCTGCCCCTCGGCCAGCTCGCCCCTGGAGTCCGTCACGCTGGTGATGGTCGGGCTTACTTCGGCCACTACCTGGAAGGTACGCACCTCGGACACCCACTCATCCCCGTACCTGGCCTTGGCCTGCAGGGTATAGCCCCTGATCGCCAGCCCGGTTCTTGACAGACGCCAGTTGTCTTGGCCATCAACGGGCACCGTTCCCCAGGACTGCGCGCCCTCGAAAAGCTCGACCTCCAGCCCGGCACTGGCCTTGCCTGAGAGGGTAACGGCTGTATCCACCGTTGAACCGCCATTGGCAACTTCCCCCCGCGAGTCTTCCACGCGAGTGATGCTCGGGATCACCTGGGTGACCACGGTAAAGCTCCACACCTGCGACTCCGTACCACTGCCATACAACGCCCGGGCCTTGAGGTCGTAGCGCTGCGGCGCCAGATCCATCAGCGGGAATCGCCATACGCCTTGCTCGTTCGCCCCCGCCTGCCCGAGGACGATGTCGCCGTCGAGGAGCTCGATGCCCATCGCCACCCGTGCTGTGCCGATAATTGTCACGGCGGTGTCGACACTGATGCCACCGTTCTCAACCTGGCCCCAGCTATCGATAACGTTGCTGATGGCCACCGGAATCGGTGTACCGATATAGAGTTCGAGAACACGCGATATCCTGATCTGGTCACCGCGCCTTAGGGAATACAATGCGTTGATGGTGGTGCCACGTGACACCTCGACCAAGGCGGATGGTATGCGGAAACTCACCGGACGCCCCTTGGATGCCTCGGTGACCGGCAGCCAGTCGCTGGCCGAGCCATTGGGGTAAACGCTCTGCCAGTAATAGGTGAGCACATCGCCCGCCTCGGTGTCGGTATATTCGATCCGCAAGGTAGCGCCGTTGGGGATTATCGCCTCCGGATCGAGCACATCGCCATCGGCCTCCAGGACAACCGGCGCTGGCAGTTCGTGGCGCAAATTGAGCACTTTGAAGTAACTGCGTGCCGACTCGCGGATATCATAGGTCACCGCTCGCTCGTTGCTGACACGGTAGTACAGCTCCAGGGTACCGCCATCGAGCACCGCGATATGTTCGGCCGCTACCAGGATCTCGATGGCATTGCCTACATCATTTGCACTGACATCCCGCTCCTCCTCGTGCAGATACTGGCTGCCATCGGCACGCCTGCCCTGCCAGATCAGGTTGACGACATCACCGGCGACCATGCCCGGATAAGGGCCAGCCAGCACCCAGGCATGCTCCAGCCGGCTTTCCAGCAGATCGCCCACCGCCTGCAGGATACCCGGCGCAGGCAGCTCGGAAAGCTCGCCGACGATCCTGGCGAACGCGCGCCTGGAGGATTGCGGCGGATCGCCGTTGGCCTTTCTCAGCACATAGGACGCATCGCCCGTGCCCGAGGCGATCGCGCGGATGTCGGCGTTGGGAACCCTGAGTTCGAGAACCGCAGGCAAGTTGCTGATAGGCACCGATTCCGTATGAACCAGAGGTGCGCCCATCCTCGGCGTGCCAATCCACGTGAGCTCGATGGTGTCGCCAAGGGCGAATGGCTCGCCGTTCAGCGCGATCTGTACAGTCACGTCGTTCGGCCCCAGCGCGATCAGGTCGATCGCACCATTAACCGCCTCCCTGATGATCGGTGCAGCCAGCCGCCAGGCCCCTGCCTCTACCTTCACCGTAGTGAAACGCGACCAATCGGACGAATAGTTCCACACCTCGTCGAAGACTTCGTAGTTCAGTTGCAGCGCATCGTTATCCCCACCTGCCAGGATCGCATCCTGATCGACCAGAATCTCGATCGGATCCCTCCCAGCCGCTTCGCTCTCGCTGATTTGCCGCGGGATACGCACGCTGCCCCAACGCAGCACCACGGTATCGTGGACGGCCCGGTCAGGGTAATGGCCGATGGTGACGGGAACGCCCCTGGCCGCCCACTCAGCGGTGACGCCGTTGTCGATAACGTCCTGCGGTATCTGTGGCCGCGGCAGCTCGGAATGCCCAGGCAAGTGCGGTTCCTTGTCGACGCCGGCAGGCAGGTTGAGCTTGACCCGCAAGCGCAGGGGCACCGAGTCTTCCGGTACCGTCGAGCCCTTGCGCAGCAGCTGGAAGTGAATATCCTCCACCCACTCAGGCCTGAACCGCTCCCGGGGCAGGTGGAAGAAAAGCCGCTTACCGACGTCCGCCTGCTCCACGAACAACTCCAGTACCTGCTCCCCCTCAATGAACACCCTCAGCCGGTCCCCTTCCAGCATGTCCAGATAGGGGTCGATGACCGTCAGCACACCCAGCCGATCGCTTTCGACGATGGCGATGTTGATCCCGGCGTCACCTTGCTCGACCGGCGTGATCATGCCGGCAATGAACAACGGCCGTAGTGCCAGAATGCCCAGTTCTTTGCTGCTGGGAGGAAAAATACTGGCGCTCAAGACTCTCATGGCGACTCCTTGCCTGGTATGGCTGACAGGACATCAGAAACGGTGAACAAGCCCTGCTGCTACAGGGGCCCTTGAACCACACCGTCTACGGTCACCGGCTCAAGTTCAGGCTCTTCGCTTTGATACACCCGGAAAGTCAGGTCCTGAGTGCGCGCCCGCCCAGAGACCAGCTCGACCCTGCAGATCACAGTGACCTGGTTGTCCAGATTCTTCACAATTTCGGCAAAGGGCACGATGAAGAGCACAGGCTTACCGACCATATTGCCGGAGAGCTGCTCGCCTTCGGGCTTGTATTCATTGCCTTTGTCATCCGTCCATTCCAGATAGACGATATCCCCGGCGCCCATACCTGGATAGACAGCCAAGGTGACGTTTGCTCCAGTGCTGACCTCCTCCAGGTCAAGCTGCCCCTCGCGCTCTTCGGCGACGGTCACCGGATCGAGCAGCTGTTCTTGCCCTTTGCCGATTTGCAGAGTCAAAACATCGGATTGGCTGGTGCCTCCCCCTGTACGTGCAACCCAGTAGGAGGCGTCGACGGTACCGTTCAGGTCACCTTCGACCGTTGCTTTCGGAATTCTAAAGGTAAACTCGGGGTTCTTGATGTTGCGGGAATTGATTGGCAGCGAGTCCTCATATTCTCCGGTGCTTGAACCCTTCCAGGAAATATTCAGCGTATCGCCGATAGCGATTCTGGCATAAGACTTAACAATCAAGCGTGCGTAACCTTGCGTCAGCTCTTCTGGATCGAGCACGTTGCCTTGCACCGGTTTGACTTCCGGCGCGGGCAACTCGGCCCTGCGCTGGCCCACGTTGTATGACGGTGTAGCAAGCGACTTGCGCCCAACGCCCTGATTATCAAACAGCTCATAGGAAAGCACCAAGGTCCCACCCTCGATGAACCTGAGGTGCTCGCCGTCGACGTGAAACACAATCGGCTGCTTGATGATTTCGTCATTGCGGGAGATCCAGTAAATCTCGATCTCTGGGAAGTACGGCGACAGGTCGGGCTTTGTGCCCCACCAAATAAGCGTTACTGCGTAGCCTGCGGCCATGGTCTCATCCCAGGCCACTTCGATGGTGGTCGTCGGCAATTGCGGATCCAGACCGCCGCCTACTTCATCCTTGGCCACCGGTGCAGCCAGCTGCACAGGTTCGCCGACAATATTGACGAATCGCCCCTTGGCTTGCAGGAGCGTGCCATTGGTCTTTTTCAACTGGTATCTGAACACCCCTTGAGTCTTGGCCAGGCGCCGCACATCGCGGTTGGGCACGGGTATTTCAATCACACTGGGAACGTTGTCAACAACCTGCGGGGGATAGCTGATATCAATCGGCTGCCCTTCAGCGTTGGTGCCCATGAGGGTGACGAAAATTTCATCACTTAGCGCAAAATTGTCGGTCAAGGCAATAATCTGCAGCGTCGCTGGCGCACTGCCCAACGTATTTAGATCGAGAATGTTGTTTCGCGCTTCCTTGACGATCCCAGCAGCCAGCCGTGAGCCGCCGGTGTCAACCACCACGCGGATTTCGGCACTCCAGTCCTCTGACTGATTGTCCACCAGGTCGTAGACTTCGTAAGCGACCGCCAGGCCGCCGTTGCTGATGGTCTGCCCGGTTCTGCTCTTCTGCTTTACGACGCTCTCCGAGTCTCCGGCTGCCAGGATAGTCGCCTCGTCCACTGTGATGACAATAGTTTTGCCGACCTCGGCATCGGTCACGGTATGGGTGACGAACTGCCCCCCCCAGGTCAGCCGGATCACGTCGTGCTCGGCCATGAACGGATACGGCTCGATGGTGACGGGCACGCCTTTGGCGGCTGCGGCCTTGTCCACACCGTCGTTGATGATGTCCTGCGGCAAACTCAGCTTCAGCTCGGAATGCCCCGGTGTGTCGCCGTTCTGGTCCTGACCACCAGGGCGATCCAGCTCGATCAACACAGGGGTAGGTGCAGAGTCCTCGGGCACCTGACCAACCCGCGTGACCTTATAACTTATCGTGGTGATGCTATTGCTCAACCGATTGGGTTCAATGAAGAGGGTCTGGCGTGTGTCAACCTCATCGGCAGCAATGGGTTTACGGGTGATCTCGGTGCCCCCCAGCAACACCGCGACACTGTCACCCTGACCCATTTGTGGCCAGGCTGGAATGTACAACTGCAAACCCTGACGGGGGAAGTTGTCGCGGGCCGCCGCAAGGTTGATACCCCATTCGCCACTGGGCACCGGCCCGGTCCTGCCGGGAATCTCCAGTTCGACCAGTTGCAGTATGGTTGGCGGGGAAAACAATCCCTGCGTCAGACCTAATTCTTCACCTTCTTCTGGCAGAACCTCTTCTGACAACACCTCTTCTGACGACATGCTGGCCACCCTCTTGGTTGAACAGATAAGTGACAAGCATTGAATACCGACCCAGCAATACTTCCAACTAGCATTTTTATCAGGTACTCAAAGCCACTGTTAAAAACATGGTCCACTTCACAACTTCAACATTCTGTCTACTGACAAAAATGTCAGGTGCTCACAGCCAATAATGAGACAACAATCAAGTCGACCTATTCCCGGAATGCCTCGGAATTACCCTACAGACGAAAACTAAGTGCCTTGCGTAGATTGCGCACCTTTTAGCTACTACTTTTCATAACCCAGGGACATCGACTCGATGAATACGAATAACTCCGCACACACCACTTTTTTGTTAAAACCCCTCAGCCTGGCTACTTGCACTTTGTTTCTTGCCTCACCCCTGGCGCACGCCGCGATTGTGGAAAATGGCGACAGCCTGATTATTGATTCAAACACTGCGCTCGATAGCTATACCGTCCGCGCCAACAGTTCGCTAACCATGAACAGCGCAACAGCCAGCAGCGTCTTCATACAATCGGGGTCCAATCTGGTCATCAACGGCGGCACCATCCAGGGGATCGACAATGACGGCCTGGAAGTTACCAACAGCACCGCCACCGTCAGCAACGCCCAGATCAATGGCGATTTCCTGGGTTTGTCGGTCAACCGCGTGGCAGGCACCTCGACAGGCTCACAAGTCACCATCGACAGTAGCGTGATCACCGGCGGCGAAGAGGCCGCCCAGGTCACTGGCGCCAGCACGCTCCATCTGGCCAACTCCACCGTATTCGGCAGCGGCATCGGCAGCCGCGGTATCAATCTCCTGGGTGGCGCGGCCGTTGCCACCGGCAGCCAAATCAGCGGCCAGAGCAACGGCGTGCGCATCACCCGCGACGTCGACAATGTCGGCGCTCCGCGCCTGGTGCTGGAGGGGTCCCGGGTCGAAGGACGCACAGGCGCGGCGATCCTCCTGGATCGCGGCGTGGTGGCTGAAATCGCTATCCGCAACGGCTCCACGCTGGTCGGTGCCGATGATGTGCTGGTCCAGGTGCAGGACGCTTCCACCGCCAACATTGATGTAGTCAACAGTAACCTCGACGGCATCGTCCGTGTCGCGGCCGACAGCAGCGCCAATCTGACGCTGGAGCAGGCCAACTGGAACGGTGACTTCGAAGTGGAAGCCGGCGGCAATGGCACGCTAAACCTGCACAACCAGGCGTCGTTCAGCGGTCGACTGGTGAATGTCAGCCGCCTTGACGTCGGCGCCCAGTCCTCCTACAGCATGGTCGAAAACACCAGGCTAGAGACCCTGAGCATGGCCGGTGGCACGGTCAACATGGGTTCGGGCAGTGATTTCTACATCCTCAACGTGGACAACCTCTCTGGTACCGGCGTCATCAAGATGAACGTCGACTACAACAGCAATGCCCACGACCGGCTGACCGTCAACCAGAACGCCAGCGGTAATTTCGAGCTGTGGGTGCCCGACTCTGGCGTCGACCCCGTGTCTCCGGAAACCCTGACGCTGGTCAACACTGCTGCGGGTGATGCGCAATTCAGCCTGATTAACGGCCAGGCGGTGGCGGTCGGCGCCTGGTCTACGAGCTGTCTTCGGC
>JBOICD010000032.1:0-14183 GCA_050739855.1 Pseudomonas sp. | reverse complement strand
GTAAAGCACCCGGGGGGAGGGGTGATTACTGTGACTCTCGAAGCGCTCGACTGACTTGCCGAGCTGACTGTCTTGAGCATAGGTGCTGACGTGGAAAGATTGCATACCGCTGCTACCGTCCTGATCGTCCCCGGTCTGCGCGACCATGTCGCCGAGCATTGGCAGACCCTGCTTCAGGCGCGCCTGGCCAACGTTCGCGCTGTACCGCCATTGCAGGTTAACGGCCTGGACTGCAGCGCCCGGGTCGAAGCGATCCAGCGCGAACTGGAACAGATCGACGGCGAAGTCGTGCTGGTGGCGCACAGTGCCGGTGTATTGATGGTCGCCCATTGGGCCGCACGTTATCACCGGCCGATCAAAGGCGCGTTGCTCGCGGCGCCACCGGACCTGAACGCTCAATGGCCTGCGGCTTACCCAAGCCCGGACACCCTGCGCGCCAACGGCTGGGCGCCGCTGCCGATCACACCGTTGCCGTTTCCGAGCATTGTTGCCGCCAGCAGCAACGATCACCTGGCCAGCCTCGAGGCGGTTGCCGCCATGGCCGAAGGCTGGGGCAGCGACCTGGAATTGCTGGGCGCGGTCGGTCACTTGAACCCGGCTGCCGGATTCGGTCCCTGGCCCCAGGCCGAAACCTTCATTCAGATCCTCGACTGTTAACCCTGCCGTAGTGCACGGACGCTTGACCAACGCCCGCACAAGTCGGGCGGCGATAACAAAAATAACAATACGTGGAGTCATCGTAATGCCCAAACACCGCACTCATTGCGCTGTGCTGTCGCAGCGCCGTCTGCTGGTCTGTGCCATCAGTTTGCTCGCTTTGCCTGGCGCTCATGCGTTCGAAGTCGATACCGGTAACGAAGACTGGGCCGTGCGTCTGGACAACACCGTCAAGTACAACTACGGCGTACGCACCGAAAGCGCCGACAAGCGCATGCTGGCAACGCCGAACAACAACGACGGCGATTACAACTTTCGCAAGGCCGGCACCAACATCACCAACCGTGTCGATCTGCTGACCGAGCTGGACGTGATCTACCAGGGCAACATGGGCTTTCGCGTCAGCGCTGCCAGCTGGTATGACAAGGCGTACGACAACACCGGTTCCAATTCCAATCCGTTCGTCAACGGCAACGGTGACAGTTCCGGCATCGTTCCGAGCCTCAACGGTTTGCCGGGTACCGGCACGCCGTTGGGTAGCCCGCACCTGAGCAACTATGCCCAGCGTTATTACAGCGGCCCGTCGGGCGAAGTGCTCGATGCGTTCGTGTTCATGCGCACTGAGGTCGGCGAAAGTTCGCAACTGAGCGGCAAACTGGGCCAGCACAACCTGTTCTGGGGCGAGACCCTGCTCAATCCGGTGCACTCGCTCAGCTATGGCCAGTCCGGCCTCGACCTGGCCAAGCTGGCGGCGTCGCCTGGCACTGAAGCCAAGGAGCTGTTCGTACCGCGCAATCAGCTGTCCACCTCGTTTCTGGTGAACCCGGAACTGACCATCGGCGCGCAGTATTTCTTCGACTGGGATGCCGCCCGGTTGCCGGAAGCGGGCACCTATTATGGCGGCTCCGATGTGGTGGGTGAGGGCGCCCAGAGTTTCCTTCTGGGGCACACCGGCACGCCCGGGCTGATCCCGGTGCGCGGTGCGCTGACCAGCATCCGCCGCGGCGACGACCTGACCCCGGACAAGCGCGGCGACTGGGGCGTGATGGCCAAGTGGTCGCCGGAATGGCTGGGCGGCACCCTGGGCTTCTACTACCGCAAGACCTCGGAGATCCTCCCGCAGGCCTGGCTCGATACCCGTGGCCTGACAGTGTCCCGTGGCCCGTTCGGTAATCCGCCTGCCGGTCGCCAGGGCGCGGTCGGCAACCTCTACAACTCGCTGCAGAGCGCCACTTACCAGTTTGCCTATGCCGATAACATCGATGTCTATGGCCTGAGCCTGTCCAAAGACGTGGCCGGCATCAGTGTCGGCAGCGATCTGAACATCCGCCACAACATGCCGCTGGCGAGCATTCCGGCCATCGTCAGTGCCCCGGGGCAAGGCGGCCTGGCTGGCGGCTTCGGTCTGTTGCCGCCACGTCTGCCGAGCAGTGGCGTGATCACTGACGTGCCCAGCGACGGCGACGGCCTGAGTGCCACCGGCCAGACGCTGCACTGGACCCTCAACGGCCTGATGACCATCGCCGATACGCCGCTGTTCGATAGCGCGACCCTGTTGGGCGAGCTGTTCTACAGCAACCTGCTCAAGCTCGATGGCCACAACGAAGCGTTGTACAAGGGCAAGAGCAGCTACCGCGGGATCGACAAACCGACCCGTGACAACTGGGGCATTGCCGTCAACTTCATCCCGACCTGGTACCAGGTCATGCCCGGTGTCGACCTGAGCATGCCGCTGTCGGTCAACGTCGGTCTCGATGGCATCTCGCCGGTGCAGGGCGGCGGCGCCGAGGACACCGGTAACTACGCGGTGGGGGTCAGTGCCGCGGTTTACAACCAGTATTTCGTCGACCTCAAGTACGTCGACAGCTTCGGCAAGTCGCAGTCGTGCAAGAACGGCCAGACCGATGGCACGACGCCCAATGCCCTGGACGGCGAGCAGGATTACACCTGCTACGGCGCAGGCTATGCCTCCTTCTCCGGTGGCGGCGCCACCACTGAGGACCGTGGTGCGCTGTACCTGACCGTTAAAACCACTTTTTGAGCCACGTCTTCCTTCAGACATCACGCAGGAAAACAATCATCATGAACTACGTGCACACACTGTTGGCCACCTGCCTGTCGCTGGCTGCCATCCACTCCACCCAGGCCGCTGTATCCAGTGACCAGGCCGCCCGCCTCGGCACCAGCCTGACCCGTATCGGTGCAGAAAGCGCCGCCAATGCCGACGGTTCCATTCCTGCCTATCAGGGCGGACTGGTCACCCCACCCGCCAGCTTCAAAAATGGCGACAGCATGCGTCCCGACCCGTTTTCCGGCGAAAAGCCGCTGCTGGTCATCAATGGCAAGAACGCTGATCAATACAAAGGCCAGCTGACGGCTACCACCCAGGAACTGCTCAAGCGCTTCCCGACTTTCTCGGTTGATGTCTACCCGACCCATCGCACTGTGACGCTGCCTCAGCAGGTGCTGGACAACACCGCAAAAAATGCGGTCGGTGCGCACAGCCAGGAAGGCGGCACCGCGGTTGAAAATGTGCTGCCGGGGATTCCGTTCCCGATCCCGCAGACCGGTGCCGAGGCCATGTGGAACTTTCTCCTGCGCTACCAGGGCGTGAGCATGGCGGCCAAGTACGACTCCTGGAACGTCGATTCCGCTGGCGTGCCGACCCTGTCTACCACGGGTCAGGCCAACATCAGCTACCCGATCTATGAGGACATGAACAAAACCATCGGCGCCAAAGACACCTACTACCAGATGAAACTGGTGTACACCGCGCCAGCCCGGCGTGCCGGTGAAGCGATGATGCTGCGTGACGCCGCCAACCCGTTGGTGCAGCCACGTAGCGCCTGGCAGTACCTGCCGGGGCAACGCCGGGTGAAACTGGCGCCGAACCTGGCTTACGACACGCCCAATCCCGGCACCTCGGGCTCGGGTACTTATGATGACGTGTTTGTCTTCAACGGCGCCCTGGACCGTTACGACTGGACCCTGGTGGGCAAACAGGAAATGTATGTGCCCTACAACACCTACAAGCTCACCTACCACACCGACATCAAGCAACTCACCACCCCCAACCATCTGGCGCCGCAGTTCGTGCGTTGGGAAAAGCATCGCGTGTGGGTGGTCGAGGGCAAGCTCAAGGACGGCGCCCGCCACATCTACCACAAGCGCCGCTTTTACCTCGACGAGGACAGCTGGATCGCTCTGGCCTCTGACCAGTATGACGCCCGTGGTCAGCTGTACCGTGGCTCGTTCGCCTTCCTCAGCCAGAGCTATGACAAACAGACCCCGGACGCCACGCCTTTCATGATCTACGACCTGATCGGCGGCACCTACAACCTCAATGGCGTGGTTGGCGCTTACGGCGGCATTCGCTACATCGAGCCGCTGTCCAAGACCCAGTGGTCGCCTGAGTCCCTGGCTGGCGCCGGCATTCGCTGAGTTCGCACGCAAGGTAGGTACGGTCCGGCATCGCCCCTCGATGCCGGATTGTTTGTTGAGCAGCCTGCTGCGTGCAGCGGCGATCCGGAGGACCCGGTATGTATTTTCTCAAGCGCTGTACCGCGTTGATGCTGACGTGGGCCGCCCTTCAAGGTGCGGCACAGGCCGCACCTTACCTGGATGTGCTGGATCTGCCGGCCATGCCCAGCGCCCTGGCAACGGCCAGCCCGTTGCGTGATGTAACCAGCGTCGGCGCGCGCCTGGTGGCTGTCGGCCCGCGCGGGCACATTCTGTATTCCGATGACATCGGCGGCCATTGGCAGCAGGCCAGCGTGCCGGCCAGTGCCGACCTCAATGCCGTGAGTTTCCCCAGCGCCGAGCAGGGCTGGGCGGTAGGTAATGACGGCGTGATCCTGCACAGCCGAGATGGCGGTGTGAGTTGGCAAAAACAACTGGACGGGCGCGTGCTGGGCGAACAGGTACTGGCCTACTACCGCGCCCAGGCCCAGGCCGCACCGCAAGACGAACGTTGGCCGACGCTGATCGCGGAAGCTGAACGGCTGGTGCAGGAGGGCGCCGACAAACCGTTTCTGGATGTCTGGTTCGCTGACGAACAAAACGGTTTCGCTGTCGGTGTCTTCAATCTGCTGCTGCACACCCGCGACGGCGGCCAGCACTGGACGCCGTGGCTGGAGCGCAGCGACAACCCGCAAGGCTTGCACCTGACCAGCCTGGCCAGCGTTGACGGCACGCTGTACATCACCGGCGAGCAGGGCTTGCTGCTCAAGCTCGACGCCGATGGCCAGCACTTCACCCGCCTGACCACACCTTACAGCGGCACATTCTTTGGTGCCGTCGGCAAGCCGGGGGTACTCCTGGTCTATGGCTTGCGTGGCCATGTATTGCGCAGCACCGATGGCGGCCAGCACTGGCAGCCGGTGAACACCGGCCTTGCCAACAGCATCACCGCGGCCAGCCTGGACAGCAGCGGAAAGCTGTGGCTGCTGAGCCAGGCCGGGCATGTGCTGCTCAGCCGTGACGACGGCGCCAGCTTCGCCCAGATCAGGCAAACGGCACGCACACCGATTAGCGCGGCGGCATTCGATGCCGCGACCGAGTTGGTGCTGGTGGGTGAACGTGGCGTACGCACGCTCGCCGTCGAATAACTGCCGTCCCCATAACAAGAGAAAACCTGATGGCCAACATCCAACAAGACACCTTGCCGGTGATCCGCACCCTCGGCGAATTCGACACCCGCTCCGGCAACTGGCTGGAACGTCTGGTGTTCAATCATCGACTGCCGTTCATGCTGATGATGTTGCTGGCGACCCTGGTGCTGGGGTTCATGGCAGTGACTCGCCTGGAGCTGCGCCCCAGCTTCGAGAAGATGATTCCGCAGAGTCACCCCTATATCCAGAACTACCTGGACAACCGCCAGTCGTTGCGCGGCCTGGGCAACTCATTGCGCGTGGTGGTGGAAAACACCCAGGGCGACATCTTCGACCCGGCCTACTTGCAGACCCTGCGGCAGATCAACGATGAACTGTTCCTCAGCCAGGGCGTCGACCGCGCCTGGATGAAGTCGCTGTGGAGCCCGGCGGTACGCTGGACCGAAGTCACCGAAGAGGGCTTCCAGGGCGGCCCGGTGATGCCCGACAGCTATCAGGGCTCGGCAGCCGACATCGAGCAACTGCGCCAGAACATCGAGCGCGCGAACATCGTCGGCAGCCTGGTCGCCCGCGACTTCAAGTCGAGCATGCTGATCGTGCCGCTGCTGGACCAGGACTCGGCCACCGGCCGTGGTATCGACTACCACGCGTTCTCGCAGAAGCTTGAGCAGCTGCGCAGCCACTACGAAGCGCAGGGCACTTACAAGATTCATGTGATCGGCTTTGCCAAGCTGATGGGCGACCTGATCGACGGGCTGATCCAGGTCATGCTGTTCTTTGCCCTGGCGGTACTGACCACGCTGGTGATCATCTACCTCTACACCCGCTGCGTGCGCAGTACCTTGCTGGTGGTGTTGTGCTCGTTGACGGCGGTGGTCTGGCAACTGGGCATTGTCGCCTGGCTGGGTTATGCCATCGACCCTTATTCGATCCTGGTGCCATTCCTGATTTTCGCTATCGGCGTGTCGCACGCCGCGCAAAAAATGAACGGCATCATGCAGGACATCGGCCGCGGCACCCATCGCCAGGTGGCCGCCCGCTATACCTTCCGCCGCTTGTTCGTGGCCGGTGTCACCGCGCTGCTTGCCGATGCGGTGGGCTTTGCCGTGCTGATGCTGATCGACATCCCGGTGATCAAGGACCTGGCAATCACCGCCAGTATCGGCGTGGCGGTGTTGATCTTCACCTCGCTGTTGCTGATGCCGGTGGCACTGTCGTATGTCGGTGTCGGTCGCAAAGCCGCCGAGCGCGCCTTGCGCATCGACTCGCGGGCCGCCGAACACCGTGGTTTCGGCAAGCTCTGGGACCTGCTCGACCGTTTTACCACGCGTAAATGGGCGACGGTGGCCTTGCTGGTGGCCGCAATCCTGGGAGCAGGGGGCTTTGCCCTGAGCCTGCAATTGAAGATCGGCGATCTCGACAGCGGTGCCCCTGAGCTGCACGCCGATTCACGTTACAACCGAGACAATGCCTACATCACTGGTCATTACGCGCTGTCCAGCGACACGTTCGCGGTGATGATCAAGACCGCTCCCGAAGGTTGCCTGCGCTACCAGACCTTGGTGCTCGCCGACCGCCTGGCCTGGGAGCTGCAGCAACACGCCGGCGTCCAGACCACGCTGTCGTTGACCAATGCGGTGCGCCAGATCACTGCTGGTACCTACGAAGGCAACCCCAAGCTCAACAGCATCCAGCGCAACCAGGACGTGCTCAATTACGCGGCGCAACAGGCCTCGGTCAATGCGCCGGAGCTGTTCAACAATGATTGTTCGCTGATGCCGGTGATCGCCTACCTCAAGGAACACAAGGCCGACACCCTGGACGAAGTGGTCGCGGTGGCCGAACGCTTCGCCCAGACCCACAGCAGTGACGACCGTCAGTTCCTCCTGGCCGCTGGCAGTGCCGGTATTGAAGCGGCGACCAACATCGTCGTGCGCGACGCCAACCGCACCATGCTGTTGCTGGTGTACCTGGCGGTCACGGTGTTCTGCCTGATCACCTTCCGCAGCTGGCGCGCAACCCTGGTGGCGGTGTTGCCGCTGATGCTCACCTCGGTGTTGTGCGAGGCGCTGATGGTGATGATGGGCATCGGAGTCAAGGTCGCCACCTTGCCGGTAATCGCTCTGGGCGTGGGGATCGGCGTCGACTATGCGCTGTACCTGCTTAGCGTGCAGCTGCACTACCAGCGCAAAGGCTTGCCGCTGTCCGAGGCCTATGAGAATGCCGTGGCCTTCACCGGCCGGGTCGTCGGTCTGGTCGGCATCACCCTGGCGGCCGGCGTGGTGGGCTGGGCCTGGTCGCCGATCAAGTTCCAGGCCGACATGGGCATCCTGCTGACCTTCATGTTCCTGTGGAACATGCTCGGCGCGCTGATCCTGATTCCGGCCCTGTCGTATTTCCTCCTGCCTGGCAACAAGGCCCAGGTTACCGCTCCCGGCACCGTCGCTGACGACCGGTTAAAACACACCACCCTAGCAGTCGAGTGTTCGCAAAATGTCTGATTACCTTCCACCTTTGCGCGATATGGATTTTCTGTTCAACGAGGTCTTTGACATTCCGGCCATCTGGTCACGGATACCAGCGTTGGCCGAGCAGGTCGATGCCGACACCGCCAAGGCGATTCTCGAACAGGCCGGCAAGCTCATTGCCCAGGTGGTGGCGCCGCTTAACCGCAGCGGCGACGAGCAGGGCTGCCGCTGGCAGGAGGGCCGGGTAATCACCCCGGATGGCTTCGCCGAAGCCTATCGCCGCTATGCCGAGGATGGCTGGGTGGGTGTGGCGGGCGCGGTGGAGTATGGCGGCATGGGCATGCCCAAAGTGATTGGCGCCCAGGTCGAGGAAATGCTCAACGCCGCCAACCTGTCCTTTGGCCTGTACCCGATGCTGACCGCAGGCGCCTGCCTGTCGCTGCTCAATCACGCCAGCGAAGCGCTCAAGGCCCAGTACCTGCCGGCCATGTACGAAGGGCGCTGGACCGGCTCGATGTGCCTGACCGAACCCCATGCCGGCACCGACCTCGGTCTGATCCGCACCCGCGCCGAGCCTCAGGCCGATGGCAGCTACCGCATCAGCGGCACCAAGATCTTCATCACCGGTGGTGAGCAGGACCTGACGGAAAACATCATCCACCTGGTGCTGGCCAAGCTGCCGGATGCCCCGCATGGCGCCAAGGGCATCTCGCTGTTCCTGGTGCCGAAGGTGATGGTCGAAGCGGACGGTTCGCTGGGCGAGGCCAATGCGCTCGGTTGCGGTTCGATCGAACACAAGATGGGCATCAAGGCGTCGGCCACCTGTGTGATGAACTTCGATGGCGCCGTCGGTTACCTGGTTGGCGACTTGAACAAGGGCCTGAATGCCATGTTCACTATGATGAACTACGAACGCCTGGGCGTTGGCATCCAGGGCCTGGCCTTGGGCGAGCGTTCTTATCAGAACGCCATCGAGTATGCCCGCGAGCGTCTGCAAAGCCGGGCGCCAACTGGCCCGGTAGCGGCCGAACAGCCTGCCGACCCGATCATCGTGCACCCGGATGTGCGGCGCATGCTGCTGACCATGAAAGCCCTGAACGAAGGCGGGCGGGCGTTTTCCACTTATGTTGCGCTGCAACTGGACCTGGCCAAATACAGCCAGGACCCTGCCGAGCGCAGCCGTGCCGAAGCACAAGTGGCGTTGTTGACACCAGTAGCCAAGGCGTTCCTGACCGACATGGGCCTGGAAACCACTATCCACGGCCAGCAAGTGTTCGGTGGCCACGGATACATCCGCGAATGGGGCCAGGAGCAGTTGATTCGCGATTGCCGCATCACCCAGATCTACGAAGGTACCAATGGCATTCAGGCCATGGACCTGGTGGGCCGCAAACTGGTCGCCGACGGTGGCCGGGCTTACACCGTGCTTTCCGCGCAAATCAAAGCATTCGCCGAATCCCTCGCCTCACCATCTCCCCGGTGGGAGCGGGCTTGCCCCGCGATTTCACGCGCCGAGTTCAGCGCACCGCTCCTGGCCGCAGTCACAAACCTCGACGAGCTGACCGCCTGGCTGCTGGACCGCGCCCAAGGAAACGCTGAAGAAATCGGCGCAGCGGCAGTGGAGTACCTGCATGTGTTCGGCTACACGCTGTACGCCTACATGTGGGCGCAGATGGCCGATGTCGCCCTGGGGCAAGCACAGCAATCAGGGTTCTACGCCAGCAAGCTGGGCACTGCCCGGTTCTACTTCGCGCGCCTGTTGCCGCGCATCCAGTCGCTCAGTGCCAGCGTCAAAGCCGGCAGTGCCAGCCTGTTCCTGCTCGACGCCGATCAACTGTGAAGGACCCTGCGATGATCAACACCCGCGTCATTGCCCCGGCACCCGGGGCCTATAGCTATCCGCTGCTGATCAAGCGCCTGCTGCTTTCCGGCGTGCGCTATCAACCCGGTCAGGAAATCGTCTACGCCGACAAGCTGCGCTACACCTACACGACCTTGATGGCGCGTATCCAGCGCCTGGCCAATGTGCTGGTCGAGGCCGGGGTCAAACCTGGCGATACCGTGGCCTTGCTCGATTGGGACAGTCACCGCGCACTGGAGTGCTTCTTTGCCGTACCGATGATCGGTGCGGTGCTGCACACGGTCAACGTGCGCCTGTCCGCCGAACAGATCCGCTACACCATGAACCATGCCGAGGACCGCCTGGTGCTGGTGCATGATGATTTCCTGCCGTTGATGGAACAGTTGCAGGGTGAGCTGCAGACGGTCGAGGGCTTTGTCCGCTTCAGCGATGCCGAGCCCTGCGCCACTGAATTGTCGGTGCTGGGTGAGTACGAGGCATTGCTCGCCGCGGCCGACAGTCAGTTCGACTTCCCTGACTTCGATGAAAACTCGCTGGCGACCCTGTTCTACACCACCGGCACCACCGGCAACCCCAAGGGCGTCTACTTCACCCATCGCCAGCTGGTGCTGCATACGCTCAACGAGCTGGGCACATTCGCCGCTTGCGGGGGCGAACCCTTGCTGCGTTCGGGTGATGTGTACATGCCGATCACGCCGATGTTCCATGTGCATGCCTGGGGCGTGCCGTATGTCGCCACCGCCCTTGGGATCAAGCAGGTCTATCCTGGGCGCTACGAGCCTAACCAGTTGGTGCGCCTGTTCCGTGAAGAACAGGTGACATTCTCCCACTGCGTCCCGACCCTGCTGCAGATGATGCTCGACTGCGAAGAAGGCCGGCAAACTGACCTTGATGGCTGGAAAATGCTCCTCGGCGGCAGCGCTCTGACCCAGGGCCTGGCGGCACGGGCCAGTGCTCGCGGGATTAAGGTGCACTGCGGTTACGGGATGTCCGAGAGCTGTCCGCTGCTGTGCCTGACCAGCCTGAGCCCCGAAGACCTGGCACTGCCCATGGAGCAGCAGGTACCGCTGCGTATCAACGCCGGTGTGCCGATCCCGCTGGTGGACTTGCGCATTATTGATGGGCAGGGCAAGGACGTAGCGCACGACGGTGAAAGCCTGGGCGAGGTCGTGGTGCGCGCGCCCTGGCTGACCCAGGGTTACCTGAAAGAGCCCGAGCAAGGCGCTGCGTTGTGGGACGGAGGCTGGATGCACACCGGCGACATGGCCTGCATCAATGAACACGGGGTGGTGCAGATCCGCGACCGGATCAAGGATGTGATCAAGACGGGCGGCGAGTGGATCAGCTCGGTGGCGCTGGAAAGCTTGATCAGCCAGCACCCTGGCGTCGACTCGGTGGCGGTGGTGGGGATTGCCGATGCGCAATGGGGAGAGCAACCGTTGGCTCTGGTGGTCTGCGCTGCGGGTGCGCAACTGGATCAGCAGTCCCTTGCGCAGCACCTGCAGCAGTTTGTCGACAGTGGCAGCCTGAATAAATGGGCGGTGCCACGGCAAGTGCGGTTTGTCGACGAGATACCGAAAACCAGTGTCGGCAAGATCAACAAGAAGCTGATCCGCGAAATCTACGTCCGGTAGGAGCGGGCCTGCCCCGGTGGGAGCGGGCTTGCCCCGCGATGCGATATTGACTTTCTCAATGCCACAATAGGGCCCTTCGTCACCCTGACTGCTTCTATAGAGAAAGAAACCGGTCAGTTGACCAGCATCCCGGCACGGTTTTGTGGAGTTCAAAGCCGGGATCACTCAAGGGCTGGGATCGTGGTTTTCGGTTGATCCTCTAGCGCCCGAGTGAACGCAGCGGAGCCTGCCCAGCGCTCATCTGTTTGCAGCCCACGCCCGCCCTCCGGCATCAGAAGGCGGGCATGTCGATGATCACCAATCCACAGCGTAGCTCAGCGCCAGACGCCGGCCCTCGGCATGCGGGTAAGGCGCGGCAGCGTTAGCCTGCATGTAGAGCGTTTCGTAGTTGCGGTCGCTGAGGTTGTAGACGCCCATCTCCAGCTTGCCCACCGGCAGCGCCACCCCGGCCAGCAGGTCGAAGGTGGTGTAGCCTTCGATCTTGCGGCCATTGCCATCCTTGAAGCCTTCGTCATAGCTTTCCAGACGCAAAGCTTGCAGGCGCAGGTTGTAGCCCTGGTCATCGAATTCGACGAATGCCGTTGTCTTGGCTGGCGAGATACGCGTAGCCGGCAGGTCTCGCCATTCACCGTTCTGATCGGTCTCGCCTTTGGTCCAGGCATAGGTGCCGCCCAGCGACCAGGCGCTGGTCAGGTGGTAGGTCAAGGCGGTTTCGATGCCGCGCACCCGTTCCTTCTGGTCGATCAGGCGCTGTGCGCGGGTGACCGAGTCGTAGTACTGGGTGACGTCCGAGCGGTTCTCGAACACGGTGACGTTGGCCTGCAGCGAATTCCAGTCGCCACGCCAGCCCAGCTCATAACTGTCGACCTTGATCGCCTGGGCGTTGAGGTCGTGAATGTCATAGCTGCCGCGCACATCGCGAAGAAAGCGCTGGATGTCCGGCAATGAAAAACCCTGGCTGAAGTTGACGAACAGGTCCTGGGCGCTGCTCAGGTGATAGACCGCACCAAGGTTGTAGAGGGTGTCTTCGTACTTCAACGTCCCGCCTGGCAGCACCTCGGTGACGCCCGCCCGCCAGATACCGCCAAAGGCTACGCTGTCGTCGACATCGCTGTGAATCCACTCATGCCGGGCGCCGCCGCGCAAAGTCCAGTCACCGATGTCCCAGGTCGTCTGGGCGAACAATGCAGTGGTGTTGGTTTCGATGTCAGGGCCAAAGGCGTAGCGTTGGCCGGTAGGGGTGTAGACCAGGCCATCGACGCTGTAGCGATCACCGTCCTGGCTGACCTGTTCGTTCTCGAAGTCGGCGCCCCAGACCAGGCTGCCAGTGGCACTGCCGATGCTGGGCAGGCTGCTTTCCACCGCGGCGCGCAGGCCGTATACCCGGGCTTCACTTTCGGAAGCAACGACGCCGGCATTGGCGCCCCAGTTGTACGGGAAGAAACGTGCCTGCTGTTTGCGCCAGTAGCTTTCCACCAGCAGTTGCTGGCCGAACAGGTCGCTGTCGCTGTAATTGAAGTTCACCGCCTGATTGTGGGTGAAAGGCTGGTCGCTCAGTTGCAGGCCTTTGATTGCCACCGACTCACAATTCTGTGTGCCCGCCACATAACCGGTGTCCTGTTTGTCTTCATATTCCTGCAGGGCCAGGGTGACGCGTCGCTGCTCATCCAGGTCATAGCCGAACTTGGCATGCAGGTCATGGCTTTCGGTGTCCATGTTGCTGCCCTGGAACGCTTCCTGGGGGATGCGCTTGCCGTTGCCGTCGAACTGGTCATTGCGCTGCACCAGGTCGGCGGACAGGTACCAGTCCAGTGCGTCCTGGCGTCCGGTCACGCTCTGGAAGCCTTCGTAGGCAAAACCCTTGTGATTGAAATTGTCCGCGCTGCTGATGCCGACACGGCTGCTCATTGCCAGTGCCTGCCCGTCGTTACGCTTGGTGATGATGTTGATGATGCCGCCCGAGGCCCCGGCGCCATACAGGCTGCTGGCCCCCGACACCACTTCGATGCGCTCGATGCTCGAAGGCGCCACGCTGTTCAGTTGACGGGAAACATCGCGGCTGGCGTTTTGCGAAACGCCATCGATCAGCACCAGCACATTGCGCCCGCGCAGGGTCTGGCCATAGTTGCTCATGGTGCCGGAGGAGGGCGCCAGGCCGGGTATCAGGGTACCGAGAATATCGGAGACCTTGCGCCCGGCGGCCGACTGTTGGGCGATTTGCGGCGCCTGGATCACCTGCACGGTGCCGGGGATCGAGGCAATGCTCGCCTCGCTGCGCGAAGCGGTAACCAGCGTTTGCGACAGCGACAGCGGGCCGCTGCCCAAATCAACTGGAGCGGGAGCCGGTTGTACGACGTAGCTGTTCTGACCGCTCAGATGCCATTGCAGGCCGCTGTCTTGCAACAACACATCGAGCGCTTGCTCGGCGCTGTAGTCACCCTGCAGGGCAGGCGCCGATTTGCCGCGCAGCAATGCTGCATCGACGCCGATGGCCAAGCCGGTGCGGGTGGCCAATGCGGTCAGGGCGCTATCCAGCGACTGGCTGGCCTGCTCGAAGTGGTAGGTGCCCGAAGCGCTGTCGGCAAAGGCCGGCGCAGTGCAGCTCAAGGCCAGCGCCAAGGCGCTGCGGCGAAACAGTGAAACGGTGGTGTTGGTCATGGGAATTGCCCGTGCAATCGACTGTATTACCTTCAATGACCGGGCTGAAAACAAATCGGGCAGTCACCTGGCACTTTTTTTGGTTCTTCACGGAATCCCGGGGAGTATGATCTTGGGACTGGGCTGGGTTTCGGATGGGAGCTTTTCCATTCGGTGTGGCGCCGCTGCCGGCCCCTTCCGCCTTTACGGCGGCCTACTTTTTTCTTGGTGTATGGACCGGACACATGGTGGACAGGTGTGCGGGGACATGGTTGACACTTTCGGCACGATTTCTAGCCGGGATTTCACCCATGCC